>JBARUR010000134.1:0-33053 GCA_049645845.1 Desulforhopalus sp.
CTTCAGTCGGTAATCGATAGGAATGTCCTGTTTTTAAGGAAAGCCATCTGGTAAAGGCAACCGCATCTTCCCATGATACATTGACAACAGGCTGGTTTTCTCCGTCGAGCGTAGATTCTTCGGAAATACCGCTATTATGTTCAGGGTCGAATGCTTTGTACTGGGTATTGGTAACTTCGAATTTTCCAATGGAGAAATCGGAGACACAGACTTCATGTACAGGTCTCTCGTTCGGATCGCCGTCGCCGACCGAATCACCCATTTGATAGCAACCACCTTTGATTGGCACCAATTCGATCATAAGTGGAGGTTCTGTAAAAGGTGTCTGCGTGAGGCCTGGAGAGACAGAGAAAAAGAGCAAAAGAATACAAACTGTTCCTGACAATTTTAAAAACATCATGCACCTCCTCCGTTGAATTGAAAGACATGGTTTCTCGGGTAAATGTTCAAGTACCCCATATACGCAGGATCAAACCGCCGTGCATGGGCTAAAACATAATGTGCGATTTTGCTATTTCCGGTGAACGGTTACGTCTTCGGCATGTATGGGGACATCTCGATGGAGATTGAGCATGTACAGGCAGGTACCCATTTCCGCCGAACAATTATTGAGATACTCATCACATTGAATCAAGGTGGAAAAAGATATATCATTTAAGTTGATACAAAGAGGATATTAAATATATGCAATCATGTCAAGAAGCATTCATAACAAGGAATAGATTTTATTGTAACGATTTCGTGCATCAATCGATATTCTGGACAAATCACTTTTTGTGTGCAGTTACACGAAAAAAAGTCGCTCCGTATAGCGGATTATTGATCTACAGTAAGTGAGTATTTCGAATACCTATCAAGGAAGGATCACTAACTAAAAGTAACATTCCTCAGGGGGGACTGAACTGAGGAATGTTTTTAGAAGTAAGACATCAATTGCGGGGCGCTGGACCAGCCTGAAGGACTGTTTGAATCTCATGAATGAGATTATCGGAGTTAATCGGTTTGGAGATATAGCCGTCCATACCTGCAGCCAGACATTTTTTGCGATCACCTTTAACCGCATAGGCGGTCATGGCAATAATAGGTATATGCTGACCGGTATTTTTTTCTTGCCGCCGAATGGCTCTGGTTGTTTCATAACCATCAAGTTCCGGCATCTGGACATCCATGAGAATAATGTCAAAAACATTACTTTTCAACATGTCTATGGCCTGGACGCCGTTTTCAGCTATCTTCACCTGCCAACCTTCACGCTCAAGCACAGTGACGGCCAAGGTTTGGTTGATGTATTCGTCTTCTACAAGCAGAATATTAAGTGGTTTAGTGTTAAGTTTGTCTCGTGCGGGATTTGGAGGTTTTTCTGTGGTTGTTGTATGAAAAAGACTATCATCCGCTCCAGGTGTGAACCGGATTGTAAAATAAAAAGAGGTTCCAACTCCCGGTTGACTTTCAACTGAAATTTTACCGCCCATCATTTCCACCAGTTCACCAGCAATGACCAGTCCGAGACCAGTTCCACGTTGATGAGAGTTTCGTGTTGATACAAGCTGGCTGAATGGTTGGAAGATATTATGTATTTTTTCTTGCGGTATTCCTATACCGGTATCCTGGATACGAAAATGAAGATCGACGGGGTCGTTGTCGCTACCACTACAGTCTATCTGGTGGATGGAGAGAGCTACATTACCTTTTGTTGTAAACTTCACCCCGTTTCCCACAAGGTTGATAAGTATCTGGCTGAGTTTTCCTGCGTCTCCAAGTAAGATGTCAGGAATAAGTTTATTGCAGTCGACTGTAAGATCAATGTTTTTTTCTGCTGCACTTATGGCTAGGATTTCAAGGGCTCCTGCAATAGTACCACGGAGACTGAACGGAGCGATATCGAGCTCTAGTTTTCCGGCTTCTATTTTCGAGAAATCAAGAATGTTATTAATGAGCTTTAATAATCTGTCCGCAGAGGACTGGATCATTTGCAGATAGGTTCTTTTCTGGCCGGAAATATCTGAATGCAGCACAAGATCGGTCAAGCCAAGAATCCCATTCATAGGGGTACGTATTTCATGGCTCATGTTGGCCAGAAACGCACTTTTATTTTTTTCAGCACGTTCTGCCCTTTCTTTAGCCTTTTTAAGCTCATCGACATTTCGCTTACGGTTAAGTGCGTCACCTATATGCCGGGCGACAAAAGCCATCAACTCCTTGTCTTTTTCTGTATAAATGACTTTGCCGTAACTTTGAATAGCCACGACTCCTCTTATGTGGTCTATGAAAAATGGTGCTCCAAGCCAGGAATGGGGGCGCGTACCGACACATTCGATTTCATGTTCCCGGCAGAATTGGTCAAAGTTATCCGGCGTCAGCAGGAGTGGTTGCCGGGTTTTGAGTAAGTACCCGGTGATGGAACACTTTTTCTGATCTAACCTCATTTCCATGTCTTGGAAATGAGTATCGTTTTTGTCGATATAATAGGGAAATTCTATGTATTTTCCATCCGGACGATCTTCAACCAGTGCGATAAAAAAATTACGGGCCCGGATAAGTCGACCGACTTTTTGATGAAGTTTTGAGTACAGGTCATTGATATCTTCAGAACAATGGGCCTGTTCGCTGATTTCATAGAGAGCCGTCCTGAGTCGGTCTGAGTATTCCAGTGCCTGCATGGATTCTTTCAGTTGCCGTATCGTTCCCATGCTTTTTAACCGGGAACCGATAACGGCAGCGAGTGTTTGGACCGAATACAGAAAATCCGGCGAGAATGTATAGGATTCGGGACTGCCGAGATAGAGAAGGCCGGACAGTTCAGTGCCATCCTGTATAGGGATCAGCAAGTGAGTACTGTTGTTTGTTGCGGCAACAAAAGAAATTGACTGAATTTGGCTTTGTATTTGTGTTGGAGAGTAAGTCTCGGTCAGTTGGTCAATTACGGGATGATCTGCGGGGATCATCTCGGGAATATGCTTTTTGTGTGCCTCGTTTTTCAGGATTTCAGCCGGTAAGAAAGTGTCGGAATGATTATCCAGGAAGTAAATCTCAATAGAGAATGAGCCCAGTTTTGGAAAAATATTTGTGTGAAGAAAAATCGACAACTGGTCAACCGAAACGATTGTTCGTTGGCCTATTGTGAGTTCTTTAATAAGCTCGAGAATGGGCAGTGACTGAGCTGTATATATGCTGTTGGTAATTTCTTGCATAAGGGTACAACGTAACCGGTTAGTTGTTGCTTCAAAAAAAGAATGTGATCATTTTCAAAGTCCATCATATCAGATAATAATAACGAGTAGAAGGAAGTGGCACTTTTTTATTGAAAAAAATCACTGGAAGATGAGTGTTCCCAAACGATTTAATCAGTAAGGTTGCCATTCTAGAGTGTTAATATTTTCAAGGAAAATTATGATGAATCCCCCTCAAGGAGGCACCGAAAAGAGCACCCCTCAAGGGGGTATTAAAAAATCCCATCCTATTTCCCACTACCGAAGGTGGGATTCCTCTATAACCGGATTGCTCAGGGTACCGATATTTTGAATTTCTACTTCCACCACATCTCCGTCATGCAACGGACCAACACCGCTGGGCGTTCCGGTAATTACGATGTCGCCGGGTTCGAGAGTGAAATTTCTAGAAACAAAGGCAAGGAGAAGCGGGATGCTGAAAATCATATGTCTGGTATTGGAACTCTGGACGACACTCCCATTGAGACGACACTGTATATCAAGATCCTGAGGATCGCCAATATCTTCCGGAGTAACAATAACCGGACCGATTGGGCCAAAAGTGTCCAGGGATTTACCGCGGTACCATCCGGATTTGTCACCTTTTTGCAGATTACGCTGGCTGATGTCATTGAAACAGGTAAAGCCGAGGATATGATCCATGGCATTTTCCGGGGAAAGATTTTTTACCCGGTCTTTTATGATGATTGCAAGCTCCGCTTCATAATCGGTACGGCAATTGACAAAACCATATTCGTTGACAAATGCAGGAAGAATAATCGGTTGATCTGGACCGATCAGCACGTTTGGTGTTTTTGGAAAAAGCACCGGCTCTGTGGGAATTTCGCTATCAAGTTTATTTATGTCAACCGACTGGCTTTCCATGATATGTTCAAGATAGTTCAAACCCAAGGCAACAATTTTACTTGGATGAACCACATAGTCGTCACCATTCGAAATGGGCAGTGTTATTTTCATCGGGTCTCCCTGTTTTAATGTTTGTTGCCGGTATGGTGTTGCTCTGAATTAACAATAATCAGTCCATCATATCTCACCAAACTATTCTTTATTTTTTCAGGGAGTTCAGGATTTTTTGCGACCATCCATGATCTTATAGGCACAAAATTCACCACACATGGTGCATGCTCCATGGGTGTCGGCAACTTCCGCTGTCGCTCCGCGGCGCTTGCGGGCAAGGGGGGGATCAAGGGCAAGTTCATATTGTTTTTCCCAATCGAGTGCTTTTCGTGCTTTGGAAATGGCGATATCCCGATCTATTGCTCCGGGAATCCCTTTCACGATATCCGCGGCATGACCCGCAAGTCTTGTGGCCATTACTCCGTCATGAACGTCCTGAGGCGTGGGGAGGCAGAGATGTTCACTGGGCGTGACATAGCAGAGGAAATCAGCACCCGCGCTAGCCGCGATGGCACCTCCTATCGCACAAGTGATATGGTCATAACCCGGTGCGATATCCGTAACAAGCGGCCCAAGTACATAAAAAGGCGCTCCGTGGCAAAGACGTTTCTGGAGTTTGATATTGGCTTCGATCTGATTGAGCGGAACATGACCCGGCCCTTCGACCATCACCTGAATACCCTGGTCCCAGGCCCTTTGAGTAAGTTCCCCGAGAATGAGCAACTCATGAATCTGTGCTCTATCGGTAGCATCGGCAATGCAGCCGGGACGAAAGCCGTCTCCTAAAGAGAGTGTTGCATCATAGGGTTTGACCAGTTCCAGCAGTCGATCATAGTATTCGTAAAGCGGATTCTCGGCTTCATTGTGGGCCATCCAGGCGCAGGTAAAGGAGCCGCCACGTGAAACGACATCCATCAAACGGCCTTCTTTGTCCATAAATTCGAGTGTACGCCTGGTCACACCGCAATGAACGGTAATAAAATCAATCCCGTCGTCAAGGTGCTTTTTTATTCCTGCAAAGATGTCGTCAACAGTCATGTCAACAATGGCCTTGCCTTTTTTTACTACTGTGTCGCAGGCTGCCTGGTAAAGGGGAACAGAACCAATGCAAATATCGGTTTCGGCAATTATTGCTGCCCGGATTTCATCAATCGGACCACCGGTGGAAAGATCCATTAGAGCATCGGCACCGGCGTTGACGGCGACTCGAGCCTTTTCGAGCTCGTTGTCGATGCTGGTGTCATCCTTGCTCGTACCTATATTGGCGTTAACCCGGGTTCGGATTCCTTCACCGACAGCTAGAGGCCTGCCGGTCAGGTGTTTGACATTATGACAGATGATGGCGGTTCCCCGGGCGATATTGTCCCGCAGGGTTTCCGGGGAGATGGATGCTTCGCCGGCAGCTTCTTTCATCTTATCGGTTATTTTCCCTTCGCGAGCATATTCCATTTGGGTTTTCATTATCAGCTTCTCCTCGTATTTTTATAAAAAAAAAAAGACCGCAGGAAGCGGTCTTTAAAAGGAGCAGGCAGTCAGATGCTCAATAGGTCCGTTCCCTACGCCGGTATTAACCGGATCAGGTTCAAAGGGTCACTCCGCAGCAGCGGAATTCTCAGTCTTTAGACTCCCCCAGGTATATTTATTCAATTTTTAATGAATCCCGGCGTATCACTCTGTGCCGAGAATTGAAAATTACCTTGTATGTTCCATGCCGTCAAGGACTAAGCCTTGATTCTCATTGGAGAGATGAATACTTAAATTTTATAGATATAAATGGAAAGTGCGGCAGCAAACAATCTGTATCTACAAACTAAAAAATAAAGGAGGAAAAATATGGTACTGACACCTTCAACCATGCAGGAACTGGGAATGAAAGCTCCTGGCTTCACCCTTCCTGATCCAACCGGAAAGCTTTATTCACTTGCAGATTTTTCAATCAACAAAGGGCTGCTGGTTATTTTTATGTGTAATCACTGTCCATATGTCCTTCATATTCGAGAAAAACTGGTAGAAAAGATTCGAGAATATCAGGAACAGGGCATTACGGTTGTAGCAATTAATAGTAATGATTTTGATGCATATCCTGATGATAACCCAAAAAATATGGCCTTTTTTTCCAAAACTCACGGTTACACTTTTCCATATCTGGTTGACGAGCAGCAACAGGTAGCTAAAACTTATGGGGCAGCCTGCACGCCAGACTTTTTTTTATTTGATGCTGACCAAAAACTTGTATACAGAGGACAGTTTGACAGTGCCAGACCTGGAAATCAACAACCGGTTACCGGTGAGGACCTGTCTTCGGCTATTGAACAATTAATTACCGGACAACAGGTAAATCGAGAGCAAAGGCCCAGTATGGGGTGTAACATTAAATGGAAGCCGGGAAATGAGCCACAGTATTTTCAACCGGCTTCATGAAATTCGATTGAATGGTTTCAATTTCAAAAAAACTAAAATCAACATCGGATTACCTTAAATGGAACAAAAAACAGTGAATAAGCTCCATGTCAGAACGAAGACCTGGATAGAAAATGATCAGCAAAATTTGCTCTTTGGCAGAGGGAAGACGGAGATTCTTGAGCTGATAGAGCAGGAAGGATCTATTGCCAAAGCCGCAGAAAAAATGGGTTTGAACTATAAGAAAGCCTGGACCCATATCAAAATCCTGCGAGAAAACATTGTAGATGACATGGTTGTGGCTCAAAAAGGAGGCGGTGGCAGCGGCGGGACGATTCTTACTCCAAAAGCAGAGGAGTTGATTAAAAAATACCGTCAATTACAAGAGGAGATAGAAGTTTTTGCTAATAAGAGATTTTTGGAATTGTTTTATCCTGACGAAACCTCAGCCTAGGAAACTTCATGTTTCTTCGGGGCAGCGCTTTTAATACATCACTTCCTTGATCATGAAAAAACAAATATGCAAATATTGCATATTTGTTTTCCTCCTGTTATATTGCTCCATCAAATTGTTTTAGCTTACAGTTACCTTCAATATTAATCTGGAGATCATTCCCATGAAGCAGATTTTCAAGATGACGATCAATGGCAGCGAGGTTGATTTTGAACAGGGAAAGACTGTCCTTGAGGTCTGTCAGGACAAAGGTATTGCAATTCCGACCTTGTGCCATGATGCAAGGCTGAAACCTTATGGAGGTTGCCGTCTTTGTATTGTTGAGGTAGCTGGTGCTCCCAAACCCCTTACCTCCTGCACCACTCCGGCAGCGGAAGGAATGCAGGTAACCACCGAAAGTCCTCGTTTAACCAGATTGCGTAAGACTATCATCGAGCTCCTGCTCTCCAACCATCCCAACGATTGCATGTGCTGTGAAGCAACGGGCAACTGTGATCTCCAGAATATGGCCTATCTGTATGGAGCCGATTTAAAGAGGTTTGAGGGAGAACAGTGGAACCTGCCGATCAGGGAAGACAACCCCTTTATAACCTTTGAAGCTAATAAATGTATCGTCTGTGGTCGCTGTACCCGAATCTGTAATGAAGTTGTTATGGCCGGAACAATCGACATGACCGGGCGAGGATTCAATTCTATTCCGGATACCGCTTTTTCCAAACCCCGAAGTCTTATAAATTGTGAGTTCTGCGGTCAGTGTGTCTCTGCCTGTCCCACCGGCGCGCTAACGGACCGTAAGAGCAGAGGACTTGGCCGGTTCGCAGAAGTTCGCAGGGTGAAAACGACCTGTTCCTATTGTGGTACCGGATGTAATTTCTTTCTCAAGGTCCGGGGAGATAAAGTCATAGGAGTGGATTCCGATTATAATGCACCTGTCAATAAGGGGAACCTGTGTATCAAGGGAAGGTACGGCTACGATTTTATTCACAGCAAGGACCGTATTACTACTCCGCTTATCAAGGAAGGAGATGGTTTTCGGGAAGCATCCTGGGATGAAGCACTTGAGCTGGTAGCCGGAAGGTTCAATACAATAATAAAAGAATACGGAGCGGATACGGTTGGTGGTTTTTCCTCATCGAGATGCACGAATGAGGAAAATTACCTTCTTGCCAAATGGGTTCGTACAGCGGTTGGCTCGAACAACGTCGATAACTGCGCCCGAGTCTGACACGCTCCCACCGTGGCCGGTCTGGCCACAAGCCTTGGAGCAGGTGCCGCAACCAATTCTCTTGCCCAGATGCCGGAGATCGATGTCTTATTCCTGTTCGGCTCCAACCCGACGGAAGCTCATCCCATCGTCTCTCTTTACCTGAAAAAGGCGATAAATAACGGAGCGAAGCTGATAGTCAGCGATCCGCGAAAGACCTGGATGGCACAACGTGCCGATGTCTGGATGAACTTGAAACCCGGTAGCAATATCGCCCTGTTGAATGGATTGATCAACGTTATTTTGTCGAATGGATGGGAAGATAAAGATTTTATCGCCAGAAGAACACAGGATATTGAAGAGTTAAGGGTAAAGGTTGCGGAATATGATCTTGACAGGGTTGAAAAATTAACAGGAGTAACACAGGAAAAAATCATTGAGGCCGCTCGAATATATTCCCATGCAAAAAAGGCAATGATCGTTTATGGCCTGGGGGTAACCGAACACCGAACCGGAACAGAAAACTCTATGGCTATCGCCAACCTGGCTTTAGTCTGTGGCCAGATAGGACGGCCTTCCACAGGAATAATGGCCCTCAGGGGACAAAACAATGTGCAGGGTGCCTCTGACCTTGGTCCATTACCTGCTACCCTTCCCGGATATCAATCGGTCGCGGACGAGAAGGTCCGTGATAAATTTGAAAAGGCCTGGGGCAGAAAGATTAAAAAAGAACCGGGACTGAAATCGGTTGAGATGCTTGATGAATGTGTCCGGGGAAATTTCAAAGGCATCTTCATTTTAGGTGAAGACCCGGCCCAGACCGATCCGGACCTTAACCATGTACGAAAGGCTCTTGCAGCGGTTGATTTTTTGGTAGTGCAGGATATTTTCCACACTGAGACGACCCGTTTTGCTGATGTTATCTTGCCGGGAGCAAGTTTTGCCGAAAAAGATGGCACTTTTACCAACGGCGAAAGACGGATTCAGCGAGTCCGAAAAGCAGTTCCCCCCGTTGCCGGACTGGCGGAGTGGGAGGTCATCTGTAAGTTATCGACCCTGATGGGGTATCCGATGTCCTATGACAGCCCGGCAGAAATAATGGATGAAATCGCCTCGTTAGTGCCGATTTACGGTGGTATCGACTATGCTCGTCTTGAAGAAAAAGGTATTCAGTGGCCTTGCCCGGATAAAAATCATCCCGGTACCACAACTCTTTATACCGATCTTTTTGCCAGAGCAAACGGTCTCGCCGCCTTTATGGCTCTTGACCATCAGGGATCAGGTGAAGTGCCGGATGAAAAATTTCCCCTGGTACTCATCACCGGCCGGATCCGCGAACATTACAACAACGGCTCCATGACCAGAAGATCCCATGGAATTGCCCAGATAGTTCCGATCGAGCATGTGGAGATCAGTCCCGAAGATGCCGAAAACCTTGGGATCGCAGATAGGCACTGGGTGATTGTGTCTTCCAGAAGGGGTGAAGTCAAAGTTAAGGCAAAGGTAACCAATCGCTCTCAGCAGGGGAATGTTTTTATGACCTTTCACCATCAGGATACACTGACCAATATTCTTACATCCGAGCACCGGGATCCAATTTCCGGGACTCCGGAGTATAAATCCTGTGCGGTGCGAATTGATCGTTTTGAAGAGACAACATAGATAATCCATTATTCGGCATAAATCATTTTCCGGGTCATTCCGCCGTCTACAATAAACTGTTGACCGGTTATGAACCCGGCTTCATCGGAGAGGAGAAATGCTGTCAAAGCTGCAATATCTTCAACCTTGCCGATCCTGCCGACGGGATGCTGTTCGTGATCCTGTTGAGAGAAATGCACCGCCTTTCGGGCTGATTTTTTCTTCAATTTGCTGACATCGATCCAGCCGGGAAGAATTGCATTTACTCGAATACGACTGCCAAAACTTATGGCCATGGCATGAGTCAGGGCAACCAAGCCGCCTTTTGAAGCCGCATAAGCTTCAGTGTTCGCTTCAGACTGAAGGGCCCGCGTTGAGGCAATGTTTACCACTGCACCCTGTTTTAAGCTCAAGTATGGAGCAGCATGTTTTACCATTAGAAAACTTCCTGTAAGGTTAGTTCGCAAGATTTTATCCCAATCATCCAAAAGCAGTTCAGTGATCGGAGCATTGGTTGGATTTGCGATGCCGGCATTATTTACCAGGCCGTCAACCCGACCGGTAAATTGCAAAGTCTCAGTTATGCACTGCATTACCTGATGCTCCTTGCTCACATCGGTATGAACAAACAATAAACTCTCCGGCTTCGCCAGGTGCTCGACCAATTCCTGCCCTGCTTCAATATCGATATCACTCATCACAACCTGGCATTTTCTATCGAGTAAGTATTCTACAATGCCTCTGCCTATCCCCTGTGCTCCACCTGTAACAATTATTGTTTTTCCGGAAAAATCCTTCATGCTGCCTCCTGCTATTTTGAACTAGGAAAAATCGTTTTTAATTGAACAGCTGATACAGTAATACAAATTTTACTATAAGATACATCTTGACGTGTCATTGTTATCCGTGGTTATTCTGTGTCAGATTTTTCCTATTAACGAAGTATTTTTTTCTCCAGGAAGACGCAATGGTTTTTCAAACTGCCGGAATCGAAATCGCACCTTGGATTCCTCCGCTTATTGCCTTCGTTATTTCATTTTTTACCTCCATGGGCGGCGTGTCCGGAGCGTTTCTGCTGCTGCCTTTTCAAATGTCGTTCCTTGGCTATACCTCACCATCGGTCAGTGCTACCAATCAGTTATTTAATATAGTCGCCATTCCCAGTGGAGTTTATAAGTATTGGAAAGAAGGCCGAATGGTCTGGCCCCTTACCTGGATAGTGATTGCCGGCACTTTGCCCGGAGTTTTGCTGGGGGCGATAGTTCGGATTCGGTACCTGCCTGATCCTCAAAAGTTTAAGGTGTTTGCGGCTGCAGTTTTGCTTTATATCAGCCTTGCGATGATTCGTGACCTTCTTGGAAAAAACAACCCAATCAAAAATAAGGTTCAGAGCGAAAAAAAATTCCGAGAGGTAGTCAAGCTGCATCGGACAGGGAAAGAGGGAAATAAGCATTTACATTCTTCAGACCCGTCTGTTGTCCGGTTAACGCACTTCAATCTCCGGCGATTTGGATACACATTCTATGATGAACAATTTGATGTATCGACACCGGGAATTTTTTCGCTCAGCCTGATAGTAGGCGTTATCGGGGGGATTTACGGAATAGGTGGAGGGGCAATAATTGCCCCATTTTTTGTGACGTTTTTCAATTTACCGGTCCATACGATTGCAGGAGCCACCCTGATGGGAACTTTTGTGACTTCGATTGCCGGAGTTGCCTTCTATCAAGCGATAGCACCATTTTACCCAAATATATCCGTCGCTCCTGACTGGCTGTTAGGATTGCTTTTCGGGTCAGGCGGAATGGCAGGCATGTATTTCGGTGCTCAATGTCAAAAATATGTACCATCAAAAGCAATAAAATGGATGTTGGCGGGTATCATAGTCTTTATTGCTATTAGATATGCCGTTGGCGCCTGACTCGTGCGATGCCAAAAATCTCCTAAATATACCCAAATATGTTCGCTCTTGATTTTGCACCTTTTCGTCGTTACGCATATAAATATGTTCAGACTATAAGCGACTGTAATTTTATATATATTCTAGATTCCATGGCTTGAAAATGATTTGAGCCTAAAATACCATAATGAAGGAAGTTCTAAAGAGGGGAAGGACATGGAAAATGTTACCCTTTTTGAATGGTTTGTCGGTGGAATATTTGTCGGAATCAATGCTTATCGACGTTATAACACTCCAACCAGTAACCGCGCCTCAACCACGTTTCAGAATTTTTGTGTCTATTTTTTGTTCTATTTGCTGAGTGTACTATCCATCTATATGATCATTGGGGCTATGCTCAACAGTTCGCCTGAAACCATTGGTCTCTTGTGGAGCCTGCTTACAGGAAACCTGAATACGACTGATTCTGTTTTACCCGCCCAGCTAACCAACCTTAGCCCGCCAATGGTATCCGCCTTGTTTCTCACTACTATGCTGCCTTCATTGCCCTGGTTGTCACGATATGACCAGGCGCTGCTTCATATCTTTTGGGATCGGGGGCATATACCGCAGCATGTACAAAAAATGGCAGCCAGTATGCGTCGGGGAGCGTTTAATTTCTCCCCCAGGCAAATCAAAATCTTGCGAGATAAATGTAAGTCATTGAATATTCCTTATGAATCCTTGTCGATACATTCAGGTACTAATTTAGATTTTCGATGGGCTCGAATCAACGTTTTGCTTGATAGCATAGTAGAGTGGCAACATGACGATGTCGGGAGACTTCGCAGATTTGTGGAGGAAAATCAACAAGAATTGAGGAAATTATTTGCTATACGCGATGAGATTAATAAAGAATTTTATGAACTTAAGGTTGAAAAAAACGAAAATCGTGCAAAGGCTAAAATAGAATCATTTCTGGATAAATCCCTTGCAGAGTTATTCAGAAATACGGCCTTGTTTGTCGCTAAAGCGAGTTGTATAGCCGAGTTGTCTGAAAGCGGCAGAAGTTCGAGGATTTCTCAATTAGGTTTTGAAGGAGGAATGAGTGGTTTAGACCGGATATCCGCCAGACAGATACTTAATACTATTTTTGCTATATTATGCATTTTTTTGCTGGTATCAGTCGTTGAACAGTTGTTTAAAGCCCCCCAGTTCAGACGATTTGATAATGTACTTTTTATAACGTTTCTCATGATGTTTACTTATGGGTCTGCTTTAATAATCGCCTTATGTTTAAGGCGCAATGTCGGCATGGGCTATAATGAATTAACGCGACAAAGATCGTGGTTTTCTTATCTGTTAATCGGCTTGATTACCGCTTTAAGCTGGTTTGTTATAACCGGCAGCTATCGTTATATAATTAATATGCTTTCCGGTATAGAGAGTGAAGTTAATGTTAATGTAGTTCTGACCGATCTTGGCTGGAGCTTTCCTTATGCACTGCAATCATTAGCCCTTGCCGTATCCATTTCATGGATTCTGGATTTTCATCAAAGCCGTGGCATATCGGAGAAATTAGAAGTAAAACAACGTATTTTTGATGTGGCAGTTTCTATGACTGCTTTAGGAATTATGTCAATAACAGCCTTTTGCTGGATGGAGGGGAAAGGTTGGTTCGAAGGTTTTGCAACAAGAGATACGCAGTTTCAAAACAAAACTTCGTTTGTATGGTTTGTAACAAAAGGGATAGCGGTCTCAGCAGTAGTAGGTTGGCTGGTACCTATGTGGTTTCATATGAACCGGACCAAGGCACCGGACCAAATTGCCGGTCGATTAATCAAGATGAATAAAAAGGGTTTGTCTAAAGAAATTAGAAATCTCGAGCCGAACCAATTGGTTAAAACCGTTGCAGCTGTCAGTGCTTCTGTAGCTGCAACGGGAAACAATATAAGCAGAAATGAAGCAGATGTATATCAGATTATCTGCGGACAGTTATCAGGTTTGCCTAATTCAGATGTCGATATTGATACTGCAAAAATTGAATTTGAACGCTGTCTGAAAATGGCAAAGAACGATGAATTGGAACTCGAAAAGGAAATTAACAGTTTGGGACACTTACGATTGATAACATCTTTGTTGCCATATGTAGCTACAGCTGTAGCATTTGCCGATGGTGTTTATCTCGATGAAGAGCGCAGAATTATCGAAAGAATAGAAAAAATTGTTCATCCTGAATCATAACGCTGAAATAATCCTGTATTCCTATCATATTCCTCCAAGATAATGTCAACACCGAATGATTTTCCTAACGTCACCGGATTGCGAAAATCAGCGTTGTTTCGTCCTACTTCGAACTAGAACAATTGTAAAGAGACTAAAAACGCAGTAATCTCTTTTTTTCATCCTTTTTTTTCGTTAACTTCACGATTTTTTATCAGGATTTTTATGGGCATCGCCACCGATATCATCATTTTGGTTCTTACCGCTTTTTTCTGTGGTCTCATCATGCAGCGGCTGCACCAGCCGCTGATTCTGGGTTATATTTTAGCTGGTATTATACTCGGACCACATACTGGCGGTGTGACTATTGATAAAGTACATGATATCGAACTCCTGGCAGAGATAGGGGTCGCTCTTCTGTTATTTGCACTTGGCCTGGAATTCTCTCTCAAGGACTTGAAGCCGGTTAAGTATATTGCCCTTATCGGTACACCGCTGCAGATGATTTTTACCATGCTCTTTGGTTATGCAATCGGCCACCTGTTTGGCTGGGAATGGAAGACCTCCCTCTGGTTTGGAGCATTGATATCCCTTTCTTCAACCATGGTAATTCTGAAAACCCTGATGAACCAAGGATGGATTGGAACTCTCTCCAGCAAAGTCATGATCGGTATGTTGATTGTCCAGGATTTGGCCGTGGTGCCGCTGATGATAATTCTGCCGCAGTTAAACAATCCTGCAACAGGTCTTGGAAATTTGGGTTTCGCCGTAATTAAAGCCGCATTATTTCTTATAGCCATGTTTTATCTCGGTACCAGGTTGCTTCCTTTCCTGCTTAAAAGTATAGCCAGACTTGGTTCGCGGGAACTGTTTATTCTGGCCATAACTGCAATAGGACTTGGTGTCGGGTATGCTACCTATCTGGTAGGTTTATCCTTTGCCTTCGGCGCTTTTATAGCTGGAATGGTGTTGAGTGAATCCGATTACGGCCATCAGGCTCTCAGCGATATCGTTCCTCTCCGTGATCTCTTCGGGCTGTTGTTCTTTGCTTCTGTGGGGATGCTTTTAGATCCCCAATTTCTAGTCAGTCATTTCACCCTTATTATTTTGCTGGTAATCATTGTGAGTCTCGGCAAAGGATGTATCTTTGCTTGCCTTGCATGGGTCTTCCGGTATCGTAACGTAATTCCGCTAGCAGTGGGACTCGGATTATTTCAGGTGGGGGAATTTTCTTTTGTTCTCGCCAGGATCGGAGTATCGAGTGGCTCTATCAGCAGTGAATTTTTTAATATGTTTCTCACCATGGCCGTTGTTACTATGGTGCTGACTCCTTTTATTTCATCACAGACATCCAGGTTGTATAACTTTAAAAAACAGTGGGCAAAGCACGAGCCACTGGAATCACTAAATTTTCCTGAAAACGAACTTCGAAAACATGTGGTTATTGCCGGATGCGGCCGGATTGGTTTCCAGATCGCCGGAGTACTGCAACGGCTGGCCATTCCTTTTGTTCTGGTTGAACTCGATCAGCTGCGCATTGAAAATGCAAAAGAAGCGGGTTATCCGATTATTTATGGTGACGGCAGCCAGGAAATTGTTCAGGAAGCCCTGTCAATAGAGAGGGCTGCGCTCCTGGTAATAACTATTCCAGGCATCGTTGTCGCTCGTTCCATAATTAGTCATGCGAAAAAAGTTAATAGTAACATCAAGGTGATCGCGAGAATTTCTGATCCTGAATTTTTCGATGTCTTTAAAGAGCTGCAGATCCCCGACCTCGTTTATCCTGAATTTGAGGCGAGTCTGGAAATGACCAGGCAGGTTCTTCTCTATCTGCGCGTTCCTGTACCTGAAATACAACATCATACCGAAAATCTTCGTCATCAATTGCTTTCAACTGCGACCATGGCTGAAAATGGTTACAAAACCCTTGGACAAATGCGAGCCGCCGAACAGCAGTTCGATCTGCAATGGGTTGAACTTGAACAAGATAATCCGCTGATCAATGTCACTATTGCCGAGGCGGAAATACGTAAAACCACAGGAGTTTCGATTGTCGGAATCATTCGCAATGAGACGCTGGTACCCAATCCTGAGCCTTCTTTTCGTTTTCGGCAACAAGATCTGGTGGCTATTATTGGTTCGACGAAGGCTCGGCAGAGATTTAGTTGCTTTCTTGATCCACTCTCTGAAGGATGTCTCATAACACCTGCAACTGTATCAAATACCGCTTAATACGTTATGCCTAGAAATAGAATTCTCCTGTTGATCGTGATTTCTTTTTGCCTCTTTTCCTGCAGAGGAAGTGAGGAGCCGGTAAAAGTTTCCCTGGATAAACGGCAGGAAATAGTGTTCAGGCCGCAATTACCAGCAATAACCTACGCATACCTTCCTCAATATTCACACACAGAGTCATTTAAACGGCATAATCGATTGGTGGAATACCTTGCCGAGCAAACAGGATTGCCTCTGCGGCAGGTGTTTCCCGACACCTTTGACGATCACATCAGTATGTTCGGTCAGGGAAAAATCGATATATCGTTCTCAAATCCCTTTATCTATGTAAAACTGGCCAATCGTTATGGGGCAAGAGCCATGACGAGGATCGTTGAGGAGGATGGCCACGCAGAATTTCGCGGACAGATCATAGCCCGTAAAGATAACTCGGAAATCACTTCCATTGAAGACTGTCGAGGAAAATCGTGGGTGGCGGTGGATCCGTCGTCGGCCGGAGGGTATCTGTTTCCTCTTGGACATTTTGTCGATCATGGAATCACCTTGAATGATTTTAGGGAAGTTGTCTTTGCCGGTGGAAGGCAGGAAAATGTTATCCTCGGGGTTTACGCGGGTCTTCACGATATAGGCTCGATACGCGAAGGAGCACTCAGTGTCGTCGAAGATAAAATCAATATCAACCAGATAAAGGTGGTTGACAGCTCCAGGTTGTATCCTGGATGGGTCTATGCATACAGTCCCAGGCTTTCGCAGGATGCTGCAGATAGAATAAGGGACGCCATGCTTAACCTCAACTATGCCGATGACCCCCGTCATCGGTTGATTCTTGATGCGGCAAAATTTATCGGCTTTGTGCCCTCTGATGACCGGGATTTTGATCCAGTTCGGGAATTAAGCAAAAAAGTGGGGTTGGATCTTGAATAATTACCTATCGAAATTTTTTCACCGCCTGAGGTTCAAAACCAAGATTACCTTGGGAATGACTTTTATGCTGGTCTTCTGCGGCTTAGGCGTTGGATTTATCTTATCCGTCATGTCATCCAATGCTCTTCTAGAGGAAGGGAGAAAAAGGGGAGCGGCTCTAACCTCAAGTCTGGCATTTCGATTAGCTGAACCTATTCTGGCAATGGATTTCCTGCAAATGAAGAATCTTATAGATAATATCGACCAGCAGTATGACGACATTATCTATGTTTTCCTGACAGATGCCAACTCCAATGTCCTGTCCCATACATTTTCAGGAGGATTTCCCACAGATCTTCTGCAAGTCAATACTGACAGCAACAACAGGCAACCCCGTCTTTTGGCAACCGAACAAGGGCTTGTGTACGATTTTAATGCCAGGGTTATTCTGGGAGAAAAAGATCTGGGCTCTGTCAGGCTGGGGTTGTCGAGAAAGAAAATCGATATTCAAATTCATCATCAGCGGTTGACCAGTCTTTTCAGTACGCTTGGCGTAGTGGGGCTGGGAATTATTCTTGCCCTCTGGTTTGCCAGCACAGTAACCTATCGTCTCAACCGACTGAGAAAATCGGTAGAGGAAATTGTGCGGGGAAATCTTGATGTCCAGGCAGGATTTTCACCCGAGAAATACTGTTGGGAAATCATGAAGTGTGACCGGAAGGAGTGCCCCGCCTACGGCGACGTTCAGCGACGCTGCTGGTATCTGGCTGGAACTCTTTGTCCGAACTGCTGCAATACAGAATATCCTTTCAAGATGGAAAAATGCCAGCAGTGCTCTGTTTTTAAACATAATTTCGGCGACGAAATCCAGGATCTGGCCGAAGCTTTCGATGCAATGGCAGTAACGGTCAAAAAGCATATTGAAGAGCTTATTGAGCGGGAAAAAACCATTGCCAGGCAACAGGGACTGTTGAAGACCATAGTCAATGTTACCCCTGATTTTATAACCCTGCAGGACAGAGATTTGAATTACACTTTTGCGGGCAAGGCCTTCTGCGATTATTTTAATTTGGGCGAGGAAGATATCGTCGGTAAATCGGATTGGGACATTTTTACTCAGCAACAGGCTGAGATTAATATCCAGGAAAGCAAACAGATTCTCGCTACAGGAGTTCCTCTGGCAAAAGAGATCACTTTTAAAAGATCTAAAGAACAGAAGTGGTTTCATGTTGTAAAAGTTCCGGTCTATGATCAAGACGGCAGTATAATGGGCCTTCTGCTCACTGGCCGGGATATTTCCATGCTTAAAAAATTCCAGGAGCAGCTTATTCAGTCTCAGAAAATGGAAGATCTGGGGCGCTTGGCCGGAGGAGTGGCTCATGAAATCAATACCCCGTTAGGTATAATTTTGGGGTATACCCAGCTTATGATGGATGATATTGATGATGAAGAACTCCTTGAAGGAATGCGAATCATAGAGCGGCAAACAAAGGTCTGCCGAAAGATTGTCGCTGATTTGCTGGGATTTTCCAGAAATTCTCAGGCCGTTAGTGAAATCGTTGACATCAATGAATCAATTCAACAGGTAATTAAATTGGTTGAACATGCATTCTTTATGAATCGCATAAAAATTTTCTATATACTGGACGAAAAAATACCGCCTCTACTCGGTGATCAGGAAAGGCTTAAACAGGTCTGGTTGAACCTGCTCAATAATGCCGCAGATGTTATAGGGCAGGACGGTGAGATACATGTACGGTCCAGGCTTTTTCTGCAGGAACAAAAACTGGTTGTCAGTATTACCGATACCGGCAAGGGAATTGCGAAGGAACATTTAAGTAAAATTTTTGATCCGTTCTTCACGACCAAACAAGTTGGAAAGGGCACAGGACTGGGACTTTCCGTCTCCTTTGGTATTATTAAGGATCATAGCGGCAAAATTTTTGCTCTGAGTCCAGCCCCCGGAGAGTATTATCCAGAGGATTTTGAAAGAATCGATCGTTTTGGTCCTGGAGCTGTGTTCATTGTTGAGCTGCCTTTGGATAATGATAAAAATAATCAAAATGGAAATGAGCGGCTGATGAAACAGAAAATTATGTGAATATCATAAAGCAACTCTACTTCAGTTATATGTAAGCCCTTGCAAACTCGCACTTTATAATTATTCTTCTTTCTAAACCCGCATTTCTCATGAACATTGTGTCGATTTCCAGAATATATCTGTTTTTCAAGAGGTTCGGTATTCTTTCAATTTTTCTCTAAATCAACACAATGTTCACCAACTGATGAGAAATGTGGGTTAGACCGTTTTTCGGATTACTCTTCTCTCAACACCCCTATGGGAGGTTTTGTATGCCTACATTAAAGACCATAGCAGTTGAATCGGTACCGTCAGCTCTTGAAAAAGCACAACAATATCGACGCATAAATGAACCTAATGAAGCAGAAAGCATCTGTCTGGATATCCTAGCTGTGAGTCCTGATCATCAGGAGGCCATGAAAACTCTGTTGCTGGCGTTGACTGACAAATTTACCGATTATGGATTAAATCCTTCATTTGAACAGGCTGAGAAAATAGTTGCTAAACTTGATACCTCCCACTTCCAGGCGTATTACTCCGGGATTATTTATGAGCGCCGTGGGAAATACCACCTTAAAAAGGGAGGACCGGGAGCCAATTCCCTCGCCTACGGTTGGTTGATAAAGGCAATGGAGTGTTTTAATCAGGCAATGATAGAAGGCGATCCCAAAAACCAGGAATCAGTCCTGCGTTGGAATTCATGCGCCCGTATCATAAACAGTAATCCGAACATGCAAAGTGACGAAACCAACGAAAGAGAATTGCTGCTCGATTCATTTGATACCCCGCATTGGTAAACATTTGTCCGCCGATATTGGTTGTCTACGCAATATCGGCGTTATGATTTATTCGAGTTTCACCGGCGATTTTTCTTGATAAGGTTTTTGGTCTGATTGATTCTCTTCGTAATGAGAATTGATCGCGGGCAGGCCTCTGTACACTTGAAATGGTTCTGGCAAGGCCAGACGCCGGTTTTATTGTCCAGCAACTCCAGGCGCTCGTCCATTCCACGGTCCCGCGAGTCAGCGATGAAGCGATAGGCCTGGGCAATGGCTGCCGGGCCGACAAATCCATGTTTCTCGCCGAGAACCGGGCAGGCTGAATAGCAGGCAGCGCAGAGAATGCAATTGGTTGTATCATCGAAGGTCATCCGCTCTTCCTGGGATTGCAATCGTTCCTTCTCTTCGACCTCTTCTTCATTGATAAGATAGGGTTTAATGGAGCGGTATTTAGCAAAAAAGTCTTTTTGATTAACGATGAGGTCGCGCTGTACCGGCAGATAGCGCAGGGGTTCTATGGTGATCATGTCGCCATCTTTTTCCGCTACATCTTTGACCAGGGTTTTGCAGGCCAGTCCATCCTTGCCGTTGATGCGCATGGCATCCGAACCACAGACACCGTGGGCACAACTTTTTCGAAAGCCGAGACTCCCATCCTGAAAACGTTTAATCTGCATCAGTGCATCAAGCAGCCGCTCGTTAGGATTCATTTCCACCTCATACTTCTGGAAATGCGGGGCGGTATCTTTATCAGGATTATATCGTTGTATATTAAGAATTATCTTCATTTCTGCTCCTTTACCTCACAGTATTCTCAGTTTACTTAATAGGTTCGAGGTTTCGGTTTCCAAAGGGATGTATCAACTTCTTTATAGTCAAGCCGTACCGTATCCTGTTCCAGAAAACCTAGAGTATGCTTGAGCCATGCGGCGTCATCCCGTTCAGGAAAATCTTCCCGGCTATGAGCGCCCCGACTTTCCTGCCGGGCTAGAGCTGAAGTGGCTGTAATAAGGCTGAGGTCGAGCATATTACCAAGTTCGATGATCTCCAGCAGGTCGGTGTTGAAGCTCTTACTGGTGTCCTGAACCCGTACATCCCGATAGCGTTCGCGAAGCGCCTGAATTTCATCGACGGCTGAACGCATATCAGTTTCATTACGATAAATACCAACTTTTTCCATCATGGTTGTTTGCATTTCATCGGTAATCGCTCCGCCGTGTGGACCGGTCTTCCCGTCGGTGAGGCGATCAATCCAGGTGCGGGCTTCTTCAGCGACATCTTTGCCAGGTTGGAGTAGATCCGCCTGCTTGATATAACCTGCGATGTGTTGACCGGCCCTCCGACCGAAAACCACCAGGTCGAGCAAACTGTTGGTTCCTAAGCGATTGGCACCATGCACCGATATACAGGCACATTCACCTGCGGCATAGAGGCCGTCAATCACGGTTCCTTTTGCATCATTTATTACTCTGCCATGGACATCGGTTGGAATGCCGCCCATGGCGTAATGGGCTGTGGGCAAAACAGGTATAGGAGAATCCGAGGGATCGATTCCAAGGTATGTCTGACAGAAACTGCTGATATCGGGGAGTTTACTCTGCAGCACATCTTTGCCGAGATGGGTTGCATCGAGATGGAGATAATCGTCAATCTTTCGGTCACCACGGATGCCTCTGCCGGCACGAAGCTCGGTAATTATGGCGCGGGCGACGATATCCCGGGGAGCGAGGTCAAGCAAGGTGGGTGAATAACGTTTCATGAATTGTTCACCGTCACGGTTGAGTAAAATACCGCCTTCACCGCGCACTGCTTCGGAAATCAGAATGCCAAGACCCATGATTCCGGTGGGGTGGAACTGGAAAAATTCCATGTCTTCAAGCGGAATTCCGCGTCTGGCACAAACTGCCGGACCGTCACCCGTGTTGGCATAGGCGTTGGAGGTAATTTTAAACATTCGACCGAAGCCGCCCGTGGCAAAAAGAACAGCCTTTGCCACGAAAGTATGGATCTCGCCGGTGGCGAGTTCGACAACTATTACGCCATTGCAGGTTTTGTCATTGAGTATAAGGTCGATCACCTGATACTCGTCAAAGAAATTGACGTTGTTTTTTATGCACTGCTGGTAGAGGGTCTGTAGGATCATGTGACCGGTCCGGTCGGCGGCATAACAGGAGCGGCGAACAGGGCCTTCACCGAAATTCCGTGTGTGGCCGCCAAAACGGCGCTGATCAATACGTCCTTCAGGCGTGCGGTTGAAGGGAAGGCCGCGGTTTTCCAGATCGTAAACGGCCTGGATCGCCTCTTCGGCAAGAATTTGCGCCGCCTGCTGGTCGACAAGATAGTCACCTCCTTTCACAGTATCAAAGGCATGCCATTCGGCCTTGTCCTCCTCGACATTGCCCAGCGCCGCGCTGATTCCCCCCTGGGCTGCACCTGTATGGCTGCGAACCGGGTAAAGTTTGGAGAGCACTGCTGTTTTCGATTGTTGACTGGCCTCGAGCGCCGCATAAAGTCCGGCACCTCCAGAACCGACGATGACCGTGTCAAATTGATAGATCACGTGTTTCTCCTTTCGGTAAATGTTATAGATAACTGCAATTACCTGCCAGTTGTCTTCTGGTGCGGAAAGGCTCCTGATGAGATCTGCTGCTGATGAAGGAATCATCAGGATTCATTAAAACAGGTTGATTTGCCGCAGACAACAATTTTTATCAGTCAGGCGGGACGTGCCTGGAGATTGCAATGGAAAAGAACCCTGGGACTTGAGCTTTTTTGTTAGTCCCGAAATACCTGTCCAAAAATTTCATACAACCATACAATTGCACAATTTATAAAGAACATGTGAAACATGAAACCGATCGGGGTAAATGAGAAATAAGCTGTGACTCTCAATCAGGTAAGTGAGGTTTGGTTAACCCACTTCATTCACAAATAATTCCGATCCGTTCTGAGATCAACAGGAAATATATTTTAGCAGAAAACAGTATCTTTTGAGACTTGATTTTTATCAGGGAATTTATCAGCAATATTGGATCTGAGGCAATCATGCAACCCGTTGTTTTATATTCTGAATGAAGTATCGGAGTTTCTATCCATTGACCTTGATTAAATTGGCTGATAGTATTTTAGTGTCCTTGCAAATGGCACTCTTTTTAGTCCCTTCTGAGGGGGATAAAAGACAAGAAATCCGGATAATACTTTACGGTCTTAATACGTTGTATCCTCTTGAAAAACGGAATAATTTTTATGATAAATGTAATATTGATTGTTGATGACTCTCCTATCTCAAGGAAGATGCTTAAAAGCTGCATCCCAAAGGACCGGGAGTTTGTTTTTCATGAGGCTGGTGATGGTTTGGCTGGTCTGGAGTTGTACAAAAAAGTGCAGCCGGATGTGACTTTTATGGATTTGACGATGCCTGTGATGGATGGAGCCACATCGCTTGAGGAAATCATAAAGTACGACAAACATGCCTTGGTAATCGTTTTAACAGCAGATGTCCAGGTACAATCCCTGCGTAAAGTCACTGATCTTGGAGCCTTCCTTGTTGTCAAGAAGCCTCCCAGCAAAGAGAGTATTCAGGACGCCCTGTCCAAAGCAGAAGAAAAACTTCGGTGAATCTATGACTACTCACACCAGTGTCAGTGAAGAAGAAAAGGATATCCTTCAGGAGATAATGAATATTGCCTTCGGGAAGGCTGCTGCCGATCTTGCCGAACTCATCAATATTTTTGTTGTTTTAAGCGTCCCCGATATCAGAATAATCAAAGCAGTCGATCTGCCTGAATATATACGAACCGAATTCGCAGAATTTGATAACATCAGTATTGTCGAACAGAATTTCTGGGGAGGCTTCAAAGGGAACGCGCTACTCGTTTTTCCTGCAGATGCAGGGAAAGAACTTATTACACTCCTTGGTGATGGCGGCGAACACACTTTTGAATCTGAATCAAGCGACATCCTGGAAAAAGAAACTCTCATAGAGGTGGGCAATATACTCATTGGTGCCTGTGTAGGAAAAGTTGCGGAACTCCTTAAAGACGTTGTAACTTATTCTCCTCCAAGAATTATTTACGAGAATCATCCTAATATTTCCGAGCCTAAAGTTTTGTTTGATTCTTCAAATTCCGCCATAATTCTAAAAACTGTTTTTTGCTTTGATGAACGTGATGTGAACGGTTTTCTTTTTTTGATTACCAGTGACAAATCCGTTATCTGGCTCAAAAAAGCCCTGGCTGATTTTATGGCACAATATGAATGATTTTTCCCAGATATTCGAAACGGTAAATTTCGGGCTTATCATTCTTGATACAGAGTTAAGGATAACGCACTGGAATCACTGGATGGCAAGGCAAAGCGGTATTGATGCGAAAGAAATCACCGGTGGCCGGTTGTTTGATTTTTTCCCCGAGATCAATACCCCGCGTTTTTTAAGAAATATTAATTCGGTGCTTGCGTTTGGTAATTTCTCTTTCTTTTCCCAGAAGCTTCATCACTATCTCTTTCCTTTTAAACCAATAGGTTCATTTAAGTCCTCAATATTTGAGCACATGCAGCAGAGCTGCACCATGGGGCCTCTCAGGGATGACAATAATCAAATCAGCGGCATCTTTCTGATTGTGCAGGATGTAACTGAGCTTGCGTCCTATGAACAGAAGTTGATCGAAATGAACATTACCGATGGGCTGACTGGAATTTACAACAGGAGATTTTTCCAAAAAAGACTGGTTGAAGAATTTCAGCGTTATCAGCGATATGGTGGGAAGCTCAGCCTCATCATGTTTGATATAGATTTTTTCAAAAAGGTAAATGACAATTATGGACATCAGTGCGGTGATGCCGTGCTGCAGGCAGTGGCCTCAAAAATCGCTTCAAGTATAAGGCAAACAGATTTTCTGATTCGATATGGAGGTGAGGAATTTTGCTGCCTTCTTCCCCAGACCGACCTGCTTGATGCAGCGGTTCTGGCTGAGAGGTTCAGAAAGAGTATTGAGGCGCTGGTGACAATTTATCAGAAAAAAGACATCAAAGTGACCATTAGCCTCGGGGTTTCTGAGCCAATAGCAGGAGATTCTGCCGATACCTGGTTGAAAAGAACAGACGAAGCTCTTTATAAGGCAAAGAATTCCGGTAGAAATTGCGTTATGTCTATGACCTTAGTTTAAAGCCCTCGTAACCAACCATAGTGCGTTATAGATTTGCAGTGGCAGGTTTATACCTGAGTCAGGCACCAGAATTATTTCGGCAATAGGTCTCTCGCAACCTGAAAGAGCCGACAACGGCGATAATTGCAAAAGCGAGCATCAGTAGAAAGCCATGGTAATAATCTGTCTGTGTATAAATTCGGATACCGTTTTCTATAGTTCCATCCCAGGATAAATCAGCAATATAACCAAAAAGCGGCTGCATAAGTGCGGTGCCGATGAAACAGCCGGTATTGACAACACTGACGGCCATGCCGGAGAGACTGGGGTGGATGATCTCTTTTGCAGCGGCAAAGGTCAGCACAAAACCTGAGCCGGCAAATCCCATAAAACCAAAAAGAAGCAAGCCGTAAAGCCCCGGAGACCAGGAACTATACATTAGTATAATCCAGGAAAGAGTATATCCCAGAACACAGGAAATGAGAATCGGCTTACGTCTGCCGATCCGGTCTGAAAACCAACCGAAGAAAAGAGCACCGACAGCAAAACAGAGCAACATTGTAGTCATATGGTTGGCCGCGAGTGATCTGTCCAGTCCATGCACATCTCTTAAATACGGGATCCCCCAAAGCCCCATAAAAGAATAGAGTCCTCCGATCATTCCGAACTGTACCCAGAAACCCGGCCAAAGGTGAAGAACAGAAACCACGGATCCCAGGTTTTTCAGCCAATTGCCGGCCAAAGTACCACTTTGTTTTTCGGCATGGACATTGGGGGCAGTAAAACCGAGGTCTTCAGGCCGATTTCTAACAATTAAAAAACCTAAGGCTGCAAGGGAGAGGGAGAGAAAGCCTATGCCGATAAAAACTGTTCTCCATGCAAAGATTGTCAGGAGCGCGGACAGTGGAGCTGCAGCCAGTACGGATCCGAGATTACCGATGAGCAGGGTAAAACCGCTCATGATGCCAAATACTCTTTCGGAAAACCACACGGAGTTACTTTTCATGATGGAAACAAAAACCACCGATACTCCAAGGCCCACAAAAAAACGACCCGCACATGCAACTTCAAAACTGTCGGCCATGCCAAAGAGAATAGAACCAATTCCCGCGACAAGATTACCGCTGATAACTGAGGTCCTGGTACCGAGTGTATCGGCAATTACGCCTGAGGGAATCTGCATGCAGGCGTAAACAAAGAAATAGATGGCCGACAGCGTACCAAGTTGAGTGCCGGTACTGTGAAAGGTCGCCATGAGATACTCGGAGACAACCCCAGGCGCCATACGATGAAAATAGACGAGAATATAGGTCAGGATTAGAATGGTAAAAATAGACCATTTAGCTATGGGGAAAGTTAACCATCGAGAATCTTCATTAACGTTGGAAATGTTCTGCATGCCTAGTTTTGCCTTTCACTTTAATACTGGTTTATTAGTGCCTTACTCCAGAAAACCTGCAACAAAAACAAGAAAACTGGAGACTACTTTAAAATTAGAATCTTAAAGTTACCTCCAAGGCACTTATACCCCTCAAGGGGGCACTGAACTGAGTACCCGCAAAGCACGGGCACTGTAAAGAGCCCCCTAAAAGCATGGGGACTACAAAGAGTACCCCCTTGTGGGGTGTTAGGGAGCTATTGTATTTTACTGAGAAATCGTTTTTGCGGTCTGCAATGTACAAACAGTACAAGACGCTGTCAATCTTCAGTTTATGAGAGCTTGAGAGCTTGAGGGCAGCCAAGCTGGCTTGACTGTACATCGTTCTGACCTATATTTTCTCCGAATTACACCAGGGGAGAATAAACGTGAAATTTCAATGTTCTTCTCAAGTGGTTTTGTGCATAAAACTTAATGTAAAGGAACATACTGCGATGATCGATATGAATAAACTTCTGGGCCAATTGCTTGGCAGTGGTGCGGGCAGCGGGTTTGCCGGGGGATTGGCCGGCGGTCTTGCCAGCAACATGATGTCCGGCAAAAAGGGGCGTAAGCTTGGCGGAAAAGCCCTTAAATTAGGAGGACTTGCTGCAGTTGGTGCGCTTGCTTACACAGCCTACCAACGGTATAACGAACAAAATGCCGGATCTCCGGCCTCACCCACCCAATTGACTCCCGCCCCGTCTGGTTCTGCATTCATGCCTAAGGAGGAAGATACTGCGGCCAAAGAAGAACTGGGGCTCATCCTGGTCCGGGCCATGATTGCCGTCGCGAGAGCTGATGGACGTCTTGATGCACAGGAAAGCCAGGCCATTTTTCAGAAGATCCAATCATTAGGGCTGGACCCGGAAAGTCAGAATTTGCTGGTAAAAGAAATGGGCCATCCCGTTGATATGGATGCTATTATAAACAGCGCGGACAGTCCCGAAAGAGCTGCGGAAATTTACACAGCTTCGCTGTTGGCCGTAGAAGTCGATTCTGCAGCAGAAAGAGCTTATCTCGATATGCTGGCAGCACGTTTAGGGCTACCGGCTCAACTGGTCGAGGAGCTTGAAAGGCAGGTGGAAGCTCAAAAAACCTTTGCCCAATAGAACTTAACAGAACATTTTATCTGATTGCTGTTTCGCTCTATGGGCATAAAATTGGGTCTGGGTTTTAAAGGAGGCGCATTAAGTTCACTGTTCGAGCTTGTTGCGCACCCGGTCGCCGGCATTGATGAGCGTATGGCGCAGTTCGGCTTCAAGAGTTTCAAGCTGAAGTGCAGCCTCCGTTCGTTTTTTTCGTCCTTCGTCAGCGATTGTCAGACTTTCTTCAATAGTTTCAATGAGTGAGGCATTTGCTTGCTTGACTGCTTCGATATCGAATACCCCGCGTTCGATTTCACGCCTTGCTTCGGCATTACCCTGTTTGAGGTTTTCGGCATTGGCTTTGAGTAATTCGTTGGTAAGATCACTGGCAGAGCGGATGACCTCAGCTGCTTCGCGGGAGCGGTGTATAGTCACAGCCTGGGCTAACTGCTGCCTCCAGAGGGGAAGTGTATTGGCTGTGGTGGATATGATTTTGTTAATTAATCCTTTGTCATTTTCCTGTACCAATCGAATACTGGGCAGGCTCTGCATGGCTACCTGACGGGTCAATTTAAGATCATGCACACGTCGTTCCAGAGCGTCACGATTGGCACGCAGATCCTTCAATTGTTGGGCGGTCATCATGGATTTTCCTTCCTCCACCTTGCTCTCCATCAAAGGGATGACCTGGTCGTCCAGCTGCTTCAGTTTTTCTTCTCCTGCGCTAATATAGCGCTCCAAGTGGTGGAAATATTCCAGATTAGCGGCGTAGAGGCGATCGAGCGAAGCGATATCCTTAAGTAATTGCGTTTTGTGCCGCTCAAGCTCATCGCCGATGGCGTCTATCTGGTTACGCACTTCCTCGTAGCGCTGGAGAAATTGTGCCACAGGCTTGGATTTTCCGAGCAGGCGTGAAAAGAATCCGGGTTTACGGTTCGGATTCAGATTATCCAGGTCGAAGTTACGCACCGTACCCACCATACGATTAAGAGCCTCTCCTGCAGGTCCTGTGTCCTTATTGCGCACACCATCCAGCATGTCATCGGAAATACTGGCTAACTGCTGTTGGGCCGGTGCACCGAAATAAAGCAGTGAATGCGTATCGTTGAGGTCAATCTGCTGGATAAGTACATCAATTTCTTTTTGCTCCGGTGGATCAGCCTGTTGGTATGACACCGGTGCCTTGCCTTGGAGTATGCTTGATTCAATAACTTTGAGTTCTGATTCGTTAATCATATTTTCCCTTAAATTAGTTTCGGTAATTATCCATTAATTGAGACCTTCACGTTTCAATTGATTCTCCAGCACTTCTATATCCACGTCAAGATCACGCAGGTCATTCTCAAGAAGACGCTGATGCTGCTGTCCGAAAACTTCCTCTATGGTAACCAGTACCCGGCGAAAATTATCCTCCAGGGCCAGGTTGCGCAGGGTATTATGAGTCTCCGCATAGCCGGTGACGACCCGTTGTGCACCGTCAAGGTAGATGTTGAGGAACTTGCGGGCCCGGCGAAAGTCTCGTGGATCGCGGGCTATTTCCGTCAGAATATCCCGGGCAAGAGTAACGATTCGCTTTAAGCGCTGGTTCATTTCAGGTTGATTGATACGGCCGGCGGCCTGTTCAATGTCTAAAATCTGCTGCTCCGCCTGCTGCAGTGCTTCTGCCACAGGTCGAGCGTTGCCTGCATAATCTTTCACCTTAACCGGGGCCTTGCGGGGATCCAGACCATAGAGCAAGGCAAAAGCAATAAATGCGCCTCCGCCAAACCCAAGAGAAATGGCTATATTATGACCGGCACCTGCCCATGCGGTCAAACCGGTAGCCAGAGCGACAGTCAGCCCGGCCATGGTCTTGAACGGCCAGCGAGGAGTATTTTGGAATCGCTGCTGCCGTAATTTTACCTCTTGGTGAAATCCCTGGCGAGCGAGCATAGCACCAGCCAGGAACAGGCCATACGTGCAGGCATTGCTTACAAAAGCAGTAAAATGGCCACCGGCAAGGGCGATAACCATAGCCGGAATCAGCGGGAGAGGCAGTAACCACAGCAACCTCGCTTTGCGAGGTTTAAGGGCGGCAGCTTCCCGCCTTCGCTGCCGATAACCCTGAACTGCTTCAACCTTCTCCCGAGCCTGTTTTTCAAGGCCGTCCATTCCTTTGGGAAACCATTGGGCAAAGAGTTTCGACCCTTCCGTTATCATCGATTCAACGACGCGGTTCCATTCCTGATGAGTTTTTTTTCCCATGATTACACAGCCAGTAAAGCTTGCCAGGTAGCTACGCCAATTGTGGCAAATAATAGGATCAGTCCAAGCAATTTACGTAAAACATTCGGCACTGTAGTTCCTCCACTCAGCATTATTTTATGAAAAAGATACCTGGAAAAAACACATGCCTCTCATATGAAGCTGCAAAATTTTTTATTAAGCGATCCAGGTATTGTCAAAACTGGTTATTTATTGTGAATCATATATTAAGTATGAATGCTGTAAGTGTGAATGATGAGCAATTACTTTGTACTCCAAACCGTGATCTGAATTAAGCGGATTTCCAGATAAGGCAAATAACAAAATGAACAGGACAGATTTCATAATTCGGATAGTGAGCCATGAGTGGAAAAACGCTGCGTACATAACTGGAGGAACCCTGCTTGTTGCTCTCGGTATAGTGCTTTTTCTTGCTCCCAACAATGTTGCAACCGGTGGTGCCCCGGGGATGGCCATTCTGTTGAGCCATATAGTTCCGTACGTTTCGCTCGGACTGTTGATGCTGGCCATTAACGTACCCCTCCTCATTGCAGGAATGAAGTATCTGGGCAAAGGCTTTGGCTTACGTACGATAGCAGCAATCTGCCTTGTGTCGTTTTTTGTAGATTTTTTCCGGCTGGTGATAAAATTGGAACCTGTCAGTCATGATTTGCTTCTGGTAACGCTTTTTGGCGGAGTTATTGTCGGGATCGGTGTCGGGTTTATTTTGCGTGGCGATAGCTCTGCCGGAGGATCCACAATTATTGCCAGGATCCTGGCAGCACAGTTTGGCGTCAAACCCGGCCATACTATTCTGGCTATCGATGCTTTTATCATCATAGCTTCATCCTTTGTTTTCAACGGCATTGAACCCTCGCTCTGGTCGCTGATCAGTATTTATGTTACTTCCCGTTGCATTAACTTTATCCTTACCGGCGGACCGTCAGAAAAAGTGGTGCATATTGTCACCAACAATGAGGAGCTTGTTTCTCAAGAAATAGTCGAACATCTTGGTCCGAAGGGGACCATACTCAGCGGCCGGGGCATACAGGCAAATGAAGAAAAAACTATGATTTTTGTAGTGGTTGACGGCAGCAGAATCACAGTTCTTCGTGATATTATCCGCAAAAACGATCCCGATGCGTTTATGATAGTTATGGAAGCATCGGAAATGCTTGGCCGCGGCCATTGATCTATATGAGGTTTGCTATGCATTTCAGTAAAAGTAACAAAAAGGGAGAACTCGCTCCCTCTTTTACACTTAAGGATGAGAATGGCCGGGAAGTCTCGCTGGAAGATTTTGTGGGAAAATGGCTGCTGATGGTCTTTCATCGCCATCTTGCCTGACTGCCCTGCCGGGAGCATTTGTCACAGTTGTGGCAGCAAAAAGCAGAATTTGAACAATTGAATATCAAGGTAATAATTATCACCTTTGAGCCGATAAAATTACCGATCATTCCACTAACGGAGAAAACAACGGATTTTCCCTATTATGTGGATGGAGAGAGAACTCTATATGATTATTTCGGTTTTAATAAAGCAGGATTCTGGGACTTGTGGGGACCGCGAACCTGGATGACTTATTTGCGCCTGCTTTTAAAAGGACGGAAAATCGTAAAATCGGAGAGCGACATTTATCAACGCGGCGGTGATGTGCTCATTGACCCCCAGGGGGTAATCCGTTTTCATCACGTCGGTTCGGGTCCCGCTGACCGACCTGATCCTGCAATCTTTTGCACATTTGTTAAGAAAAATTCATTACCTCCTTCCTGGCAAAATAATGAATCACCACCACAATTATCTTGAACAGTAACCCCACAATGTGGTATCTAGATCGTGAGTGTATTTTCATTTTTGAGGAAATTAATGAGAAGAAAACGACATCATACTATTGCTGTATTTATTTCATCATTGATGATTTTTGCGTTGAGCCTGGGAACTTCCTTCGGAGGAATTTTCACCTGCTCGCCGGATTGTCCTGAGTGCAAGGTTATTCCATCCTGCTGTCCAGGGATGGATGGCAATGAAATGTCCGGGACCGGAGAATCAACCAAGCCATTGTCTGGACCAAATGATTGCAACCATGAAGGAATGTGTATTGATGGTTTTCAAACAATCAGCACATCCGCAGTAAATAACAGTTTTCCATATGATAGCTTTCCTTCTCTGTCCCCCCAAGGTTCTTCGATAACGCCGAAACCTTATAAGAGAGTCAGTATTCCAATTCTTCAAGAACCATCTTTAGAAACCTTCCCGTCTCTGTTTATCCGAAACTGTTCTTTTCTCATTTAAATCGCCTGGACATCAGGCTTTTTCTTTACAGATACAAAAATCATACATTTTGGCTGCTCCTGTCAAGTGAGGCAGTGAGCCCAATTTCTATCTACTCTCAATTTAAGGAGGAGTATTGTGCAATTAAAACATATCGTTGTGCTAGTGGCAGTTGCCTTGTCAGTGGGATTGTTCACTCTGAGTGACGGGTACACTTTCAGTCTTTTTTCAAAATATACATCAGTCAAAGAAAGCAATGGTGAAGTACGTATTGCCGCCGCGGATGTAAGCGATGGAAAAGCCCACTATTACACCTATCAGAACGGAAAAAAAACGATCAAATTTTTTATCGTCAAAAGTCCTGATGGGGTTATCCGTGCAGCTTTTGATGCTTGTGATGTCTGTTTCGCTGCTAAAAAAGGATACAGCCAGGAAGGAGATTTTATGGTCTGCGATAATTGTGGACAGAAGTTCCATTCCAGCAGGGTTAATGTTGTTGAGGGAGGTTGTAATCCTGCTCCCCTAAAACGAGAGAAGATCGGTGAACAGCTGGTGATCAAGGTTACGGATATAATTCCCGGCAGTCGTTATTTTTGATGACGTCGTAAAAACAACTTTGAGGAATCCGTCCCATGAATATACTCACTATTCCGTTAAGGAATATTCGCCGTAAGCCTTCCAAAAACCTACTGTTGTTACTTGTTTTTGGTCTCGGTGTAATGTCAATTGTCGCGCTTTATCAGGTCTCAGAGGTGGTGGGGGTAAGCCTTGAGAAAAAGCTTATGTCCTTTGGAGCCAATATCGTTATCTCACCTGTCTCTGAGAAACTCAATGTCAGTTACGGTGGTTTTCAGATGGGCGAGATGTTTTTTGAAATTCAAGACCTGCCTGAAGAGCAAACAGTAACGGCCATTCGCAGTATCCCAATGCAGGACCGGCTCAGTGCTGTTGCTCCAAAACTTGTGAC
>JBARUR010000135.1:0-15592 GCA_049645845.1 Desulforhopalus sp.
CAACGTATATAAACTCGCTACTATTGTTTGTAATTTTATGCTGCACATCGCCTGCCACGACTGTGATCTGGTTCACCAAATCGATACCATTCCGTATGGTGCGGGAGCTCTTTGCTCGCGCTGCGGAGCAACGCTTTATAAGCCTAAACGTGACAGTTTGAATCGCACCCTTGCCCTCACTTTGGCTGGGGTTACTTTATTTTTAATAGCCAACACCTTTCCATTTCTTGGTTTTAAGGTTGGAGCTCAGGTGCGCGACACAACCCTGGTAACAGGCATATACCAACTTTTCCAGCAGGATATGTGGCTCATAGCAACTTTAGTGTTTTTCACGGTTATTTTGGCACCAGCAGTACATTTGCTGGGAGTGCTTTATATTCTGGTGCCTCTTTTGTTCAACAGAACGCCACTTCATTTAGCTGCTGTGCTTCGCTTCATCCTACTCTTTAAGCCTTGGGGGATGCTGGAGATTTTCATGTTGGGGATTCTGGTGTCAATAGTAAAACTAGCGAAGATGGCTACAATCATACCCGGTGTTGCCGTATATGCATTCATGGCTCTGATATGTGTTATGGCCACTATGGCCAACACCCTCGATTACCACCAAATATGGGAACGGATTAAGGTGCAGAAATGAAGATCCGAAGTCTCACTGCACGAGATATGGGGTTGATAGCTTGCAGGAACTGCCATCTGCTCTGCCGACAGGCTACAAGCCCTGCTGATTGTCCCCGTTGTGGAAGCAGGCTAAATTCCCGTAAACCAAAGAGTATAGCCCGAGCATGGGCCCTGATAATAGCTGCGGTTGTGTTTTACATTCCGGCTAACCTACTTCCAATTACTCATACTACTTCTCTTGGCGCAGTACAGTCAGACACCATCATGAGTGGGGTAATCTATTTCATTCACTCTGGAAGCTGGCCTCTTGCTCTGATTATTTTTATTGCCAGTGTTTTTGTGCCGTTGCTTAAACTACTGATCCTTTCTTTTCTGCTTGTGTCCGTCCAACGCTCATGGCGCTGGCGGCCGGTAGATCGTACACGCCTTTATCGTATCACGGAGGCGATAGGCCGCTGGTCTATGCTGGACATCTTTGTTGTTACTATAATGGTCGCTCTGGTACATTTGGGAGCCTTGGTGCAAATCGAGGCAGGACCGGGAGCGCTTTTCTTTGCTGCGGTCGTGGTGGTCACCATGTTGGCAGCTGAAGCTTTTGATCCCCGACTCATCTGGGATAGAGTGGAGCATAAAATATGAATGAGCAGAGAGGAGTTCCTGATGCGGCCACTCCTGTTGTCAAACAGCAGCGTACCTTTTCTTTTGTATGGTTAGTACCGCTGGTGGCCATCCTGATTGGCTCCTGGCTGGTATATAAAGCCATGAGCGAAAAGGGCCCCACGATTACAATCACCTTCAAGTCCGCGGAAGGTCTTGAAGCCGGCAAGACCAAGATTAAGTATAAAGATGTTGAACTGGGTAAGGTTGTCGCGGTTGATTTGAGTAGTGACTTCTCCCATGTAACCTTGACTGTGGAAATGGTGCCGGAGGCCAAAGCATACCTCACCGAAGAAACCCGTTTCTGGGTTGTGCGTGCCAGGGTTACTGCAGGCCAGGCAAGTGGCCTGGACACACTCCTCTCCGGGGCCTATATTGGCATCGAGCCGGGAAATGGAGGCAAGACCAAATCGCAATTTGAAGGATTGGAAAAGCAACCAATGGTGACCAGAGATGTACAAGGGCGATTTTTCAAACTATCTGCTCTACGCCTTGGATCGCTCAATCCGGGTTCACCAATTTATTTTCGGCAGATTAGTGTGGGCCAGGTAGTCGACTATCAATTATTGCCCGGCGGGGAAAATGTTGATATCGAAATATTTATCGAAGCACCTTATGACCAGTTTGTCCTTGAAAATACACGATTCTGGCTGGCCAGTGGTCTTGATTTCGACTTAACAACCGACGGCTTGAGGGTGGATACGGAATCGTTGATGAGTCTGTTGATTGGTGGGATTGCTTTTTCCTCTTTTATCGGCGAAGAAACAGGTCCTGCAGCTGAGGCGGATACTGTTTTCATGCTCCATAAGACCTATGAAGAAGCTCGAGACCAGATCTATAAAGTCAAGTACGACGTGATTGTCGAATTCAATGAATCGGTTCGCGGTTTGTCTATCGGAGCACCGGTTGTATTTCGAGGTATTCAGTTAGGCACCGTTGAGGACATTAACCTGGAAGGTGATTTTGAAAATCTTGTGTTCAAGATTCCTGTGCTTTTACGCCTGGAACCTGAACGTATGGGCCTGGCGATGGTTTCCGGTGAAGATCTGATAGATCGGTGGCAACGTCTGGTAGCTAAAGGTTTCAGGGCTCAACTGGCAACAGGCAACCTGCTGACCGGACAATTGTTCATAGATGTTGATTTTCATAAGAATGTACCGCAGGATGATCTTCGCTTCCGCGACGGAGTGGCAATTCTTCCCTCAGTGCCTTCACCTACCCAGGAGGTTATGCAGGGAGTTACCGGTTTCATAAAAAGACTGGATGATTTGCCTCTAGAAGATATTGTCAGGGATCTGCAGCAAACACTTGCCGGAGTTGATCGTCTGGTCAATGGTCCGGACATTCCCCATGCTGTAAAGTCTCTTGGCCGGATGATGACAGAGTTTGAGAACACAGCCACGTCAATCAACACCGAAACAATGCCGCAGTTTAACGTAGCGTTGGTGGAGATACAAAAAGTCTTGAACAATCTTGATCTGTGGGTCAGTTCAGACGGTCCTTTACAGGGAGACTTGAGTAAAATGCTGCAAGAGTTATCTGCCGCCGGTCGTGCAGTAAGTGAATTGTCCGATATGCTTGAACGGCATCCTGAAGCTTTAATTCAAGGGAAGAGAGGCCAGTAACGATGAGGAATCCAGCGATGATACGAACTTTGACTGTTGGAGTTTTAGCTGTTCTTTTTTCAGCAGGCTGTATGGGTAAAACGCAGTTAGCAAAATATTATACATTGCGTCCAATCGACAAAGTCGAAACATCGGCATCAATGGTAGCTATGGACGACCTTGCAGTCGGCATTGGGCCTATTAAATTTCCTGACGAACTGGATCGCAATGCAATCGTCACCAGCTCGGGCCCTACACAACTCGAGGTCAACGAATTCCACCGCTGGGGCGGCTCCCTGGAAAGCAATGTTATTCGTGTGCTGCAAGAAAACCTGTCACTGCTTCTGCGAACCAACAGGGTCATGTCTCGTCCCTGGGAAGGATATTTCAACCCGGATATTCGAGTCGCTCTGGACATACGCCAATTCGATGGACGGCTGGGAAAACTTGCCTCATTGAATGCGACATGGACTCTTATCAATCCTGATACCGCGTCACATATCCACACCCAAAGAACCTTTATACAGCAAGACGTCTCCGATAACAGCTACGATGCTCTCGTGGAGGCTCAAAGCTTGGCGCTTGCCGGGCTTTGCCGGGAGATTGCAGTGGTTATATCCGACATTTACGGTCAGCAAAAGAAATAAAACCGACAAAGGCAGAAAATCAGGATAAGAGCGGTAAAGACAATGAAACGAAAGGTATTTACATTCGCAGTTATGGTAATGGCTCTATCCGTCTTTGGATTTTTTCGCCGGAAACAGCTTTATAATTGATAAGTTTAAACACACCAATTCAGGAAGAAAGTTGATTTGGTAAGTTTATCCGCCACTGGTTATTAGCAATGCTACCAAATAGCAATATATATGGAACAAACAGGCAGGCAGGATGAAAACAATGTAATAATAACACCTGCGGCGTGGCTGTCTGTAGGCGCGGGGGCATCTGATCCAATAGAGATCATCCTGTTCCCGATATGAGTGTCACGAAATCAAAAGGGGAAATGCAAAGATGAGAAATCTAATCGTGTTGATAATGGGGATAATGGTTCTTTCAGGCTGTGCCGGGACAAAAACAGAAACGCCAGGACAATCTAGTTTTTTGGGAGATTATTCACAAAAGCTTGAGCCCGGCACAGGGGAAGGGGCACCGAAATTCTTATGGATAAAGCCGGGAGTCGACTTTACTAAGTATGACAAAGTCATGTTTGACTATGTGACCTTTGTTTTGGCTGATGAATCTGAATATAAAGGGATCGATGCGAATGAATTTAAGAAACTCGCCGATATGGCCACACTGACTTTTGTAAACACCATTAAGGAGGCATATCCTGTGGTTGCCGAACCCGCTCCGGACGTGCTTCGTGTTCGTGTTGCTATAACCAACTTGAAACAGAGCAGTCCCGGCCTGAGTACAGTAACTTCGGTTATTCCGGTTGGTCTTGCAATCAGTCTGGTCAAAAAAGGAGCTAGTGATTCCTGGACCGGATCAGGGGCAACTACTGCAGAGATGATGGTCCTTGATTCTGTAACCAACGAAGTATTAGGGGCTGGGGAAGACACAAAAACAGCAGCATTTACTGAAAGGTTCAGTAAATGGGGTTCTGCTGAAGAAGCCTTTAAGTTCTGGGCCGAGAGATTTAAAAACCGCCTCCAAACCTTAATGAAATAAGACAACTCAAACAAGCACTCCAGTTGAAGAAAAATGGCAACATAAAAATCTCATTATGGCATGGATAGGAACGATTTTATGATAAAAAATCAATTTTTAAGTGGAGCTGTTTTTTTCTTATTATTCACAGTGATCGGTGCACCTAAAGTATGTCTGGCTATTGACCTGAACAAATGCATGGTAGAAAAGATGCAACAGGCAAATGATTCGATCACGATAGGAGAATTACGACTGGAGTGCCAGAAACAGATTCATGACGGAACATATGCTGCACAGGAGCAAGAAACCTCGATCGCAACTGAGCGGGTAAGACAGGACAAGGCACATGTTCTCCAGCCCTTTACCTTAATGTCCCATAAACCAAATTATATTTTACTTGGTGCTCATAATACACACGGGTATGACTCAGAAATCTTCCAGACCGCGAGCAACGATCAGTCTCTTGAAGCAGATGACACTGAAGCGCAGTTTCAGTTAAGTGTAAAATTTCCTTTGGCAGTTAGCCTGTTTAGTATGGCGGATGTGTACGCTGCTTATACTAACCGTTCTTTTTGGCAGGTATATAACGATAATTCTGCTCCATTCAGGGAAACCAATCATGAGCCAGAAGGATGGGTGCAGTTTAATCCACAATGGGAATTATGGGGGTTTAAAAACACAGCCAATATGTTTGGTATAGTCCACCAATCTAATGGTCGCGGAGGAACTCTATCGCGAAGCTGGAACAGAATTTATGCCAATTTTATAGTTGAAAGGGGTAATTTAGCTCTCAGTTTCAAACCATGGTATAGAATTCAAGAGGATGAAGATGATGACGATAATAGAGATATTACCGATTATTTGGGACATGCAGAAATCCGGGCAGCCTATAAATATAAGGAACATGTATTCAGCATAATGTCTCGTAACAATGTTGAGTCCGGTTTTGAAAACGGTGCTGTCGAATTGAGCTGGAGTTTCCCTTTATTTGGTTATCCTTATCTGAAAGGGTATGTGCAGTATTTTACCGGATATGGAGAAAGTCTTATTGATTACGATAATTATGTAAATAGAATCGGCGTTGGTTTTGCAGTAACAGACTGGCTGTAATATTATTTTCTCTGCTGGTTCATATTGTCTAATGATTATCCAGGATTTCCTGGATAATCATTAGACGTGTTTTAACAGTGTGTTGATCAAACAAAAAGCAGTTTATTTGGAAGTTTATCTCACTGAAGTAAGGTTAACCGCTGCATGCTGGTTGACCTTATTACACAATATTCTTCTCTAAATTTTTCAATTCAGTTGGTTTGGCTTGCAGATCCGCACTGGGAGGAAAGTATCTATGGCAAGCTGCAACTTCAACACCTAACCGTTTAATGTTACGAGGTAATGTAGATAGTTTTTTGCCACTTTCAGCATTTTTTCAGCCGCCACCATTGATATTTTGACCTTTCTTTTTACCGAAAGTCATTTCTTCACCCGGCTTACCATTGTCATTTAACCGTAATGAGTGCGAAGAATCGGTACATTTCCAAAAGTAAAAATCGTTGTTGTTCTGTGACTGCACCAGGGTCATCATGTTCTTGCATCCTTTTGCTGGACATGGAGCCTTCGGTGCATCAGGATCGATAACAGGCTTTCCGGGGCTGCCGTTTTCGTCTCTTAATAAGGGGCATTTGCCCTTTTTACCGGTGGAGCAAGCCCAAAAATAGTTCCCTATCTTGTGGTTACTTTCATAGCGAATGAGATACCCTGCCTGACAATGAGGGCATTGGGGCCCTGTTTCGGGGCGATCCATAAAAGCGGCACCGGGCGAACCATTAAAATCGGATCGCAGAGGACAGTCATTTTCCTTTCCGGAAGAGCAGATCCAGAAAAATTTGCCTCGTTTTGTTTTCGATTCCAATCGAGAGAGCTGTCCACCACAGGGGCAACGATATATTTTTCCCGTCACCTCTTCTGAGAAACGTGTTTGAAGGGCATATTTCACCATATTGGACATGCGTTTGGTCAACTCTTCGAGAAAAGCTTCCCTGCTCAGATCACCTTCGCAGATCCTGTCGAGGGCATCTTCCCAAATTGCAGTCATTCCAGGATTTTTAAGCGAAGGATGAATCTTGTCGATCAATTCACGGCCCCGGGGAGTTGAGATGAGCACTTTTCCCGACTTTTGCAGATATTCCCGATTTTGCAGCTCGGTGATAATATTAGTTCTCGTTGCGGAAGTACCGATACCGGAGTTTTCTTTCAATCGCGCTTTAATGATCGGATCATCCACAAATTTATGGACCTCCGTCATGGCCACCTGCAAGGAGGCCTCGGTAAACCTGCTCGGCGGTTTGGTAGATTTCTGTTCCTTATCAACTTTTTCGATCTTTACCGGATCTCCCTTCGTCACTTTGGGCAGAAATTTTTCTTTGGTCTGCTGATCATTAAGTGCCATCCATCCTTGGTTTTTGATGGTAATGCCTGAGCCTTTCCACAGTTCGTCTTTTGCTTTAACAACGATGCTGCTCGAATAATACTGGTAGTCCGGGTAAAATTGTTTCAAAAATCGTCTGGCCACCAGTAGATAAATGTTTTGTTCATCCTCAGTCAGGTTCCTGGGAATGACTTCGGTTGGAATAATACCATGATGCGCCTCAGCCCCCTGTTTTTTGGTATCCCATGCAGGAGACTGAATGGTGAGATCGGCCTCCCCGGCACCCTCTATGTTCTGGTCCCGGAGGCACTGGACAATACTCGGGGCATCCTCGAACATCTCATTAGGCAGATAGCGGCATTCAGTGCGCATATAGGTCAGTGCCTTGTGCCTTTCATACAGACCTTGTCCCAGCTCCAGCGTTTGTTTCGGGGAATAGCCAAATTTATCCTCGGCTTTTTTCTGCAGATCGGAAAGCAGAAAAGGAAGCGGCGGAGGCTTTGTCTTCAAAACATCGTTTTTTTCTTCGACAACACCCTCCTGGCCCGTAACTTTCAGGATAATCTGTTCGGCTACCTTTTCGTTTACCAGTCGCCCTTCCGCATCGAGACCGGGTGCTAGTTCATCCGGATTCCAGGTGGCAATAAACTGACCTGCTGCGTGCTCAACTGTCGCTCTGAGCATCCAATACGGTTTTGCGGTAAACTGCTCAATCTCCCGGTCCCTGCCTACAACCAGAGAAAGCGTCGGTGTCTGGACCCGTCCGGCGGAAAGCACGGTATTGGACTGTCCGGCAGCGAGGGTAAGGCCCCGGGTTACATTAATGCCAACCAGCCAGTCGGCATTGGAGCGGCAGATAGCTGCATCTTTTATATTTTTAAACTCGGAGTTATCCCTTAAGCTGGCAAAACCTTTTTTAATGGTCCGCACATCCAGGGCGGAAATCCATAACCTCTGGGCAGGACCGGTGTAACCAAGAAAGTCGAGCACCTCATCGACGATTAACTGGCCTTCCCGCTCAGGGTCGCCGGCATTAATAACTTGTTCCGATCTTTTTAACAAACCGTCGATTATATGCAGCTGCTCCCTGGTTCGGGGGATAGGTTCAAGTATCCATTTATCTGGAATAATAGGCAGATCTTCCGCCCGCCAACGTTTATATCGTGGATCATAGGAGTCGGGATCAGCCTGTGAGAGGATATGCCCGATACACCAGGTGCATATGATATCTCCCTTGCAGTTGTAAAACCCTTTCCCCCTGCCGACTATACCTAAAAAAGTGGCAAGATCTTTACCAACGCTTGGTTTTTCCGCTATAAGCAGTGTTATTCCCATTTAGTGTGCCTTACTTGTGATAGCAACGAGGCAGATAAAGATTTTTGTTACGACGCGATCACGATTGAATCATAGTCTCTTTTTTTTACCAACCTGCCTTATCCTACTTAACCAAAAGAATCAAATCAACTCTGCTGATTGATCAATTTTAATACCCTTCTTGTTGATCCTGAATGTAAGTAGGTCTTGTCCTGCAAGAGCGGATATTATCCTGCCCAAAAGGATTTTTGCTTTGCACATTATTTTCATATTTTTACGTAAACAGAACATTTTAAGACTCTCTCATCTTAATCCAATTATATCTGCGAGATGGGTTACATACTTTTTTAGACCTTATATGGCATGATATTTGCCCAAGTCTATTATATGAGTCCACATTTACTTCTCTTGACACACAATTACCCGTGGAGCTGATATATAGAGCCTACTTGAGGGCAAATGAAGATTACCTCTGAACAAAAGGAGAAATCATGAAAACAAAATATGACGACAAGAAAACTCATTCCGGCCAGGAAGAGCAGATGAAGGAACAGGCAGAGGGATTCAAGGAAGATACTTTTCACACAGGAGAAAAATACGCTGACCAAGGGAAAAATACAGCGGCGGATATTGCTACCGATTTTGCCGACGCATTGCAATCTGCAGCAGGAGAATTAGACGGTAAAAATAGAAATACTTCTGCAGAATATGTCAGGATAGCATCCGAAAATATCCGAAAGGTCTCTCACTCACTTCGTCAAAAGAGCGTGAATCAAATTTTGAATCAAGCGAGCAGCTACGGAAGGCGACAGCCTGTGCTTTTTTTGGGAGGTGCAATGCTTGCCGGATACGCCCTTACAAGGCTAATAAAAAGTGCCAATGACGAGTACGAAGAAGACCAGTGGTTGGAAACAATGCATCCCGCCGAGGGACGTACAACCGCTCAGCCGGGAACCCGCAGGACGTCTCAGGCAACCGACCCGACATCACCTGCCGGGTCAGGGACGACTCCTCCATCAGGAACAGTAAGAGAACCTGGACACCCTTCGCCGGGAACCCTCCATTCAACTCTGGACGGAGGTCCGGGTAATATTTAATTCAAAAAGGTATTCCACTTTATGGATTTATAATCTGATGTACGCCATCACTCATTTCAAACAGGAGGATGCACCATGAACCCGAACACAGATTCCCATAATAAAAAGGATGAAAAATCCATAGCAAACCTGGTTTCAGATCTTACCAAAGAAATCACAACCCTATTCCGACAGGAGATCGATCTATTGAAATCGGAAATGTCGGAAAAAATAGGCCAAACACAAAGCGGCGTGGTTTCACTGATAATTGGAGGTGCAGTAGCCTATGCCGGACTGCTGGTTCTCCTGCTTGCAGCAGTACTTGGTCTCGCTCTTTTTATGGAGGGATGGTTGGCTGCTCTGCTTATTGCGGTTGTGGTATTGATCGTTGGCTTCAGCATGATCTCCAAAGCAAAATCCAACCTGAAAGCTCAGAATCTCATGCCGCAAAAGACTGTAGCTCAACTCAAAAGCGATCAGGATATGGCCAGACAACATACATCCGCAAATAAATCTACCAAGCAGCAGCACACCGCATAAGGAGTCCATCATGAATGAAAAATCAACAGATACCGGCTATCAGGATACACAAGATGTCCGCGATGTCGGGAAAAATATGAATTCAGCAGACTATGAACGAGAAATTGAACATACCAGAGAAGAAATCAATGAGACGCTTCATTCTCTGGAAGAGAAACTATCTCCCCGGGAGTTATGGAATCAAACCGTCGATGAATGGGGTGACGAATTAAAAGATTTTTCCGGAAATTTCGGCAGAGCGATACGCGACAATCCTGTTCCTGCAGTTTTAATGGGAGTCAGTATGTTGTGGCTTATGACTGGGTCAGGTCCCGGGAATCGATCAGTTTCCTCCGGCGGTATGTCTCGAAGAACCGACAGGTTCAAGGATAAGTATTATGGTACGAAAGACAGATCTGGAGAAAAAGTCAATGAAATCAAGGGAAAGATGAAAAGTACTTATCAGGGCGTGAAAGCCAAGGCCACTGAATCAATGGGAGATGTCAGCGACAAGATCAAGGATGTGTCTGAGGATATAGACCATTATGGCGAACAATTTCGTCAAAGAAAAAGGGGAATGAAAAGAAGGATGCGTACCACGGGATCCGATGTCGCAAACCGTCCCATCCTGTTGGCTGCCGCAGGACTTGCCTTGGGATCCCTTGCCGCTCTCAGCATACCCATGAGCCGAAAAGAAGAAGAACTATTAGGGCCCAAGGGAAGCGACATACGCAAAAAAGCTGAAGAGATGGGTCGTGAACAACTTGAAAAGGGAAAGAAGGCCGCAGCCGCCGCCGGAGAAGCGGCCCGAAAAGAAATGGCCCAGGAGGAGCAAAGATCAAGAGATCATTAACCCCAAAAGAAATGAGCCGCAGTTTATAATCTCTCACTATGAGGTACTCGTTAGTAGCTCATAGTGGGGGAACAAAACCGGCATCAATTTTTTGGGCCGACTGAGCCATATATCAAAAAGATCGATTGAGTTGAAACTTCACTGACAAATAAAGACAGTTCCCCGCATGGATTTGAAGTAGGGAGTTTTGCCGCAGGATCGAGAAGCTTGTCCTTCAGGGAGTCTAGAGATGAATGATATTTTTAACATTGCGATTTCAGGTTCTTATGGCGGGTTTAATCTTGGAGATGAGGCAATCTTGCAAAGTATCATAACTCAGCTTCGATCCTCAGTTCCTGAAGTAAAAATTACTGTTTTTTCAAAAGATCCAGAAGATACACTCAAAAGGCATAACACGGATCATGTCATTGACGTGAGAAAACTGAATGCAAATGAGGTGAAAAGTGAAATTGAAAAAGTGGATCTGTTTATTTTAGGTGGTGGCGGCATTCTGTATGATGCACATGCAAAGCTGTATTTGAGGGAAGTAATTGTTGCAAGGGAAAATAATATTCCTGTAATGACTTATGCAATAGGTGCGGGTCCACTGGAAACTCAGGCAGCACAGGATCTTGTTCGGGATACTCTGAACAACGTTGATGTGATAACCGTTAGAGAACGGAGCGCCCAAACTTTACTGGAAAGTATTGGGGTAAAAAAGGAAATAACCGTTACGGCCGATCCTGCTTTATTGCTGCAGCCTGAACCACTGCCTGATGACCTACCTATCAAAGAACTATTGCAGGAAAAACAAAAATTGGTAGCTATGTCGGTAAGAGAGCCTGGAGTCGCTGCCCCGGATATTAATCAGGAGCAATACCATTCATTGTTGGCGGATGCAGCCGATTATATAGTCGATAGATTACATGCCAAGGTCGTTTTTATTCCAATGGAACGAAATAAAAAAGACGTACAGCATTCTCATGCAATACTGTCACAAATGCTCAAACCTCAAAATGCCTGGGTGTTAAAGGGAGATTACTCTCCAGGTCAGATGCTCTCGATAATAGGTAATTTTGACTTTGCGATTGGCATGAGACTGCATTTCCTTATTTTTGCGGCTATCCAGAGAGTACCTTTTGTGGCGCTGCCCTATTCCTCGAAAGTAGCTGGTTTTCTAGAAGATTTAGATATTATTATGCCTCCGATTCAATTGGTGAATGCAGGAAGATTAATAGCCCACATTGACCACTTTTGGGATGTTAAATATGAATTGATATCCAAACTCGATGAGCTGTTACCGATTGCACAGCAGAAGGCATTGGAAACTAATACATTGCTGTTGAAGCTGATCGATAAAACTAAAAAAGATAGATAACACGGCGAAAAGTTATCTCCCTCGAATTGTTTTGGCAATTACTCAGTCTTCACCGCAATTATATATACATGATTTTCAGGCCATTGATCCAGCTCCAGGTGCTTACAGGTAAGGCCGTTTTCGGCCAGCACTTTCAGATTTTCATTTATGCCGATTGAACTGTAATGAAACGTATCGCCATGCCATTCATCATCATGTTCACCACTGGCATCGCCTAAAGTATAGAGAAGTGTTCCCTGATCCGACAGGAGATTGCATAATTTATACAGTACGGATTTCTGCAAATAAAGAGGAAGATGGAATATACTGTCCCAGGCAACGATAAAATCAAATTTCCTTTTCGTGTACCACGTGTTGATATCTTGAAGATGGAACATTTCATCAGGATGATTAAGTCGTGCAAGCTTAATCATCTCTTCTGAGACATCAATTCCGGTAACTTCAAATCCTTTTTTTTGCAGAATACGAATAAATCGGCCTCCGGAACCGCATCCTACATCCAGGGCTTTGCCGGATTGAGAGGAAAATTTCAAGGCCTTTTTCAATTGCTGTACACCGTAATCGGAATCATCATGCCGATCATGCCACCACTTGGCAATTTTATCATATTTCTTTCCCAGCAACCAGGGATCCATACTGTAGTCTCGATTTGAATTTAATTACAGAGCTCATGCTAAGACAAGATCACTTTCAGCTTCTTCTCGTATCGTCCGTTTACTTGACTCCCTTATGAGGAAGTTTACTTTTTATAAAATAACGACTGCACCATTTTGAACATAGACATGATTTTACGAACTTGCAAAGCTGATACTGCAATACAGGGATAGTCTTTCAGTACTTTCCGACTAAAATTCAACGAAAGGTGCGACTATGAAAATTATACTCCTTCTGACAATGATAATGTCCCTTCTGTTTCTCTCTAGCTGCAGCAAAGAGGGGGTAGGTGGAGCGGCCGTAGGAGTCGGTGCGGCAGGTGCTGCTTATGAATATCAAAATAAACGTTCCATGGATGACCTGAAAGAGGATCTTGAGGCAGGACGAATTACAGAGGAGGAATATAATCGCCGTAAAGATGAAATAGAGGGCAGATCTCTAGTTTATTAACTGGAATTTTCTTTTAAATTGCAAAATTACAAACGCTTAAACCAGGGATGGAGAGGATTTTCACCAGAAAATTCATGCTCTGTCCCTTTTTTTTTTGGCCTTCCGGACCAATTTCCCTAGCCGGACACATTAAAAACCAGGGTCGGTAAGTCATACCCATGATTCTCTTACTCCCACCGTTCTCAATACGCGTTATGTAACCCATTTCTTCATCAAATTTTGGGACGTTATGTGTTTTCCTGGAAAAATGGAAACAGTCCTACCCGAGTGGACGAGTTTAAAATCCTGATTCCAGCTTAGTAATTTTCTCTAAAAATCCTTGTAAATATAACACTCCGCACTTTTTAAGTTGAGATATTAATGGCACGCAATTTGCGAGTAATCCTTATATGCACATTGACCTTAAATATGTCGGATTAAGTGATAGTGATCAGCTGAAAAGGAAAATCTGCAATGGCTAAGCATAAGAAGCCAAGTTGCATCGCATGAAGCAGTTCAAACTGAAACTGGAATTTTAACTGAAGGAGAACATCATGAAAAAAGTATATTCAATATTTGCGGCACTCATCTTGACTTTATCATTGAATTCGCCTGTTATGGCAGCCCAACAGGTCGAAGACCTGAAAGGCAAACAAATTCACAATGAGCAAGGTCAACAAGTTGGAACCATTGAGAAAGTTCTTATCAGTCCGAATGGAGAAATTGAAGCCGTTATCGTTGAAAAGGGTGGTTTTTTGGGTATGGGAGGCGAACAAAACAAAATCCCCTGGGAGGCTCTAAAACAAGGGGAAGATCCTAATTCCATGGTCTACTCAGCCGGTTCGGAAACCAGCGGAACAACATCGACTGTGCAACAGGAGAATACTGTCAGCGATACAAAACGGCAGGATACCTCTCAAGCTACAGCAGCAAAGCAGGACCAGCAGGATTCCCAACTAAAAGATGGTGAGATTGCAATCCAAGAATCCGCGACGAAGGTAAAAGTGGATCAACCCAAAGCACAAGTCCAGGTTTCACAAAAGGAACCTAAAGTTAACGTCGCACAACCCGAACCACAAGTTACCGTCAGACAGCCGGCTCCTGAAGTTTCGGTACAGGTAGAGCAGCCGAAACCAGAGGTTACAGTTAAACAGCCGAAGCCGAATGTCGATGTTCAGCAGCAAAAGCCTAATGTGGTGGTTAAACAGGAAAAACCGGAAGTAAATGTTCAGCAACAAGAGCCTAAAGTCGCTGTCCAGGAAAGTGAACCCGATGTAAATATAGAAAAATCTAACCAGGATTCTAAAATTAATTTCCAGGAACAGGGACAGGCAAAGGTTGACGTCCAACAACAGGGAGAACCTCAAGTAGACGTAAATGTCGTCACGGCGAATCAAAAGGAGGGGCAATCAGGATCAAAGGCCAGGATCAATGCCTCCCAGGCTGAACAATTGATGGGTAAAAATCTTATCGGCAAAAACGGTGAAGTGCTTGGTACTGTAGAAGATATTCATCTATCACAAGATGGAAACACAGTGGATTACCTGATAATCCAGGGGAATGAAAACAAGATGCATCCAGTTCCGGCTGAGTTGGTACAAGCTAATGAAAATCGACAGGAGTTAACAGCTCAAATCGACCAACAGACTTTTGCAGGATCTCCTACTTTCAATGAAAATGAAAGTCCTGAGCAATTAAGCGGACAGCAGTGGTCTCGGGAAATTGAAAGTCATTATGGAATTTCTCCTGCATGGCAGGAAGGTGATTCTTCATCAAAGCGCATAGATAATATGAATAAGTCGCCACAGACAAAATCCACTCACCAGGAACCTCGGCAATAGAAATGTACTAATGCGGTAAACATATCTACCGCGGACAGGCTGGCAGCTTGATGAAAAAAGCCAGCCTGTCATACTATTATGGATAGAATTATAAAAACCTAAAATCTTATGATAGGTAGTAAAAAAAACTTGTTTCTGCCGGTATATTCGCCTAACTCAAAGGACGGGGTCTACCCAGCCGGGTCAGAGGCAGTAATTCAACAGCAAGGATACTGGCAAGAATTAAAATCCCTCCGGAAAGTTGAACAAGAGGCAACCTCTCGCCTAAAAAGATCATGCCGCAGATGGCAGCAAAAACAGTTTCAGAACTGAGGATGATAGCGGCATCGGCGGCGGGAGTGAAGCGTTGGCCGACAACCTGAAGTGTAAAGGCCATGCCGACAGAAAAAATTCCAATATAGCAGATACCCCACCACGCACCGGCTATTTCTTCAATACTTGGTGATTCCACGATCCAACCCAGCACAAGGCCGACGATGCCACTCACCAGAAATTGACCGGCAGCTACGACCAATGGCGCTTGTGTCCTGGATGCAAAGATCCCTACCAGCAAGACATGGGTCGCCCAAAAGAATGTGCTCGACAATATCCACAG
>JBARUR010000136.1:0-6998 GCA_049645845.1 Desulforhopalus sp.
GCTCTGGTTACCAGAACCTATGGCCGTGAATTTTTACCTGCATTGAACAATCTGGTCTCCATAGGGCAAACCTTTCCGCCCTTGGCTGTACTGGCCCTGGCGGTGCCGGCTGTGGGGTTCGGGGCAAAGCCAACCATTATTGCTCTTTTTCTCTATGGCCTGCTGCCCATCGTACGCAACACTATCAGCGGACTTCAGGCGGTTGATCCGGCGATTCGTGAAGCCGCAACAGGAATGGGTATGAGCGAATTGCAGGCGTTGTGGAAAGTGGAAATGCCGCTGTCATTTCATGTTATCATGGCAGGGATAAAGACTTCGGTTATCATCAATATAGGGACGGCTACCATTGGTGCGACAATCGGTGCCGGAGGCCTTGGCGCACCTATCATTACCGGCCTGGCATCGGATAATCCGGCATTTATCCTCCAGGGATCGATAATTGCTGCGTTGTTTGCCATAATTGTCGATGCCCTGCTGGAAATGATCGAACGTATTTTTGTGCCTCTGCATCATACCAATAACTAATCCTGCATCGTTTACCTGATTACCTTCTGATCCGTCATTTGTTCCGGTAGATATATTCCTTGTACGCTTTTTTTTCATTTAATGAAAAAAAGATTAAAAAAATGCATGGGGGGTCGCTCTGTGATACCCCTTGTGTGGCATAGTGTCATTGTAGGATAGAGAAAGGGGATGTGTTGGAACAGTTAAATCTTATGATGACTATCAACGTCTGGAGGTACAACGAAAATGCTATCTCAATCCAAAGTAGAAAATTTGAATGCCTTTTCTGCAGCCAAATTGGTTGTAGGGACCTCAGTCGAAAAGCGATCTGGTAAATGGAAGTGTAAGTTGTCCGAGATGCTTGTCGGAGAATATTTGATAATGCCGTTAACTTCGGCGAAGCTGCTGAAGTCGGAAGGCTATCTGATGAATAATTGCTGCAGGGAATATATCAGCCAGTGCATGAGGTTGGAGTATTGTGTTTTTTCGATTCGCAGAAGATCCGGAGAACGTCTGGCCACCCTCGGACTTGCCTATGATGGTGGCTATTGGCGTTTTGATCAGTGTTTTGGACCATCCAATGGTGATGTCTTGGAAGAGACACGGCAATATTTAGACGAAGAAGGTGAGTTGCAGACAGAATGGTATGCTACCGAGTTGTATTACGTCGCTCATGATGTCGTTAGATTGATGAATTCGGCTGTTGCCTGTTGTCATTGATAGGTTGATAAGAGCAGGATCTGAGCAAAGGTTGTCTAATAGTAGATTGTAACGTTGAACGGGCGGGTTTAGAACCCGCACCCTACGGAGGTGAAATAGTGGGTATTGGGTGCTTTTAAGAGTCTTTGGTGCTGATATCATAGCAATAAAGTTATCTGGGAATTTCGTACGCATGTAGGGGCAGGTTCTAAACCTGCCCTTATGTATTAAGGCTTCTGCATTGAGTTTTTCCTCGTCCCCATGCGGCGCATGGGATCCTGTGCAAAAACGGAATGGTTTGCTAACGAGTTGTATTATGTTGCTCAAGAAACGGGCGGGCACAGAGACCCGCCCCTACGCAGGTGATTATTCGGGGCGTGGGGTGTTTTGGAGGAAATGTGGACAGATGTGGACATTCTAACAAACAAAAAAGGCGATTAACCGATTGAAATCGGATAATCGCCTTGAAATTACTGGTACACCCGGCAGGATTCGAACCTGCGACACCCGGATTCGAAGTCCGGTGCTCTATCCAGCTGAGCTACGAGTGCATATTTGAGAGAGAAATTGATACCATGTTCGGGAACTGAGGTCAATGGTAATGTGTCTGTATACGCTATTTCGCTGCAATTTCCATACGGGTGAGTCTGGTTGTATTACTTTTTTACCGGCACCTTGCAGCCAATTATTCTTGCTTGATTGAGGAAAAAATCATCTGTCATCCCCGCGATGAAATCCCGGACTTTTTCTTCTGAGCTGTATTTATGCAAGTGAAGTGGATTAATATCGGTCATCAGGTCTACACCGCTGTCCAGATGTTGGGATGAACCGTTCAGGCAATCAAGATAATGCTCAAAGAGTCTTTTGTAGCAATCCCGGACAAGCGGGTTTTGTTGCTTGGTTGACGGAGCCAGATAGATTTGCTCATAGTTAAAGGTTTTTAACTCTTTGAGAGCTGCGGCGACTTCTTCGCTAAATCCTATTAAGGCAGACGCGGGTTCTGCAGTCCGACTGTGGGTGATGAGATCAGTCACCAGGTTGTAGACTATTGTACCGTTGGTGCTGCCGAGGATTGCCTGGCAGTTCTTGGGAAGATCTTCCCGTGTGATAAGCTCAAGGATAATTGCATCTTCAATATCTCGGCCGATATAAGCAATAGTATCAGCCAGCCGGACGACACAGGCTTCCAGGGTTGAAGGCATATTGATGTGCTTTGGATCCTTTGATTTTAGCCCTAGTTTCCGGTCAAATTCTTCAAATGTGTCTATCGGTTCAGGGCGTAAATCCTGTGAATGAACTTCACCGTCATGGCAGAGGATACCATCCAAAACCTGAAGGGTGAGATTCCATCCCCGGCCTTTTCGTTCAAGTTTATCGAGAAGGCGGACCGACTGGATGTTATGCTGAAACGGCGGCAGGCCGTGTTCCAGGCAGATTTCTGAAAGAAACGATTCGCCATCATGGCCGAATGGCGGGTGGCCGACATCATGGCCAAGGGAAATGGCTTCAATGAGGTCTTCGTTTAACCGCAGAAATCGACCGATTGTCCTGGCGATCCGGGCGACCAGTTGCACATGCAGAACCCTGTGGGTGATATGATCGTTAGCCACAAGGGAAAAGACCTGGGTTTTGTCGATATATCTGCTGTAGGCCCGGGAGTAGAGAATCCTGTCAGCATCCAGAGCAAATTGCTGCCGGTATGCTTCGGATTTTTCCGGGTGTCTTCTTATTCCTTTTGGCGATATAGTGGCCGCAGGAGAAAGGCGCTGCAATTCATCGTGATCGAGTCGGACAAGTTCTATTAAAAGAGGGGAAGAGAGATTCCCGTTGCTAAAATTATCCATGTTCGTATTGATATAGAATTAAAAAATGGCTACAGTTCACATGGCATAGACCGATATAATTCAGCGGATGTGTTTCGCTCTCACTGTTCACTGTTGTGTTGGTCGGGGTGTTACGGATATTGACGTAACGGGCGCCGCAAACGGAAAATTTATAGAAAAGGATGATTAGGGAAATATAAATGAAGATATCCATAGAATACTGTTCAAAGTGAAATTACCAGCCGCGCGCCTCCAGGTTGGGGGATGAATTAAAGGATGCATTTGGTGCAGAGATAGAGTTGATATCTTCTTCAAACGGAGTGTTCGAGATCGTTGTTGATGATAACCTGATCTTCTCCAAGAAGAGTTTGCAACGTTTTCCGGAAGAAGGGGAAATTACTCTTCTGCTGGAAAATCGCCGTAGCTGAAAGCTTTGGTGTGCCGAAGAGATCTATTTGACTCTAGGCGGTGAATCAAGGCAGTGAGAAACACAGCTTTCGCAGTTATCTTTTTGCTTGCCCCGTTTGCAGTAATCGGCGAAACCTTTGATCAACTCGTCCCCGCCTCTGGGGCAGACTTGCATGAACTCAGTGAAACTGATCATCCGGGCAATAATTTCAGGCGGTGCAGCATGTTCAATCTTGCAGGCACCTTCTTCAGCAATTGAATCTTCGATGGTCAACACATCAATGAAAAACCGTTTCAGGGCATCGTGGCGGAAAATAACATCTTCTGCCACCAGCTTCCCTTCATCGGTCAGGGTGATTGCTTCGTAAGGAGAATAGTTGATAAGGCCTTTTTTAGACAAGGCGCGCAATGCTTCCGTAACGGAGGCGCGGCTGACATTGAGACGGGCGGCAATCTCCTTGCTTCTTGCAACGAGTTTTTCTCCGATTATGTGATAGATTGCTTCAATGTAATCTTCAAGGCTGGCGCTTAAATCCGTTTTTTCTTTCATATTCAATTGTTGTAGATTAAGGGGTAGAGAGAAAGGCGGCTGACGGGTAAGCGACAACTGGCTCTCGATACAACCGATCTGAATCATGAATAAACTACTGTCCTTTTCATGCCGAGTCAAGTAAGGACTTCTTATTATAGGGATCTTAATAGAACTAAATGCTGTGTGAACTACGAGTAAAAAATCTGGCCCTGATCGAATTTCTTGAATTGAGCTTTGATCAGGGGGAAGCCAGTGGACTGGTCGTAATGACAGGAGAAACCGGAGCAGGAAAGTCGATCATGTTGCGGGCAATTCATCTTCTTTCAGGAGGAAGAGCTTCTGCCGACTGGATTCGCAATGGAGCTGAAAACTGTGAGGTGGAAGCGTTATTCGAAATTAATATCCACCATCACTTCCTTTTACAGAAATTAGAGGAAGGGGGCTTTGGAGGCGATTCCTCTCTGGTTATTAAACGTATAATAAGCAACTCCGGGCGGAGCAGGTTTTATGTCAATGGTTCTCTTGCGACAGCAAAAATTGTTTCGGAATTGACTGCAGAATTGCTCAGCGTTGCCAGTCAGCACGATCATCAGCAGCTGCTGCAGCCAAGTCTTCATCTTGACTATCTCGATACCCTTGGCGATCATTGGCAGGATCGGCAGTCGCTGGGAAAAGTTCATAAGGATTGGCAGGACAAAAAAGCAGAATTAACCGCGCTCAGGCAACAGGAACAGGAAAAAGAGCAGAGACAGGACTTTCTGAGATTTCAGGTGAGCGAGATCAGAGAGGCGGCTTTGCAGCCGGGAGAAGACGAGGTGCTGCTTGAAGAAAAGAAAAGGCTGAAAAATGCCCAGGCACTGATCACTCTCAGTCAGGCGACTTATAAGCTTCTTTCCCATGAACTGATGGATCATCTTACTACTTTGCGTCAGAACATGGCGCAGCTTGCCGCAATAGATCCCGGCATAGTAAAACTTTCCGAAGATGTCACCGGTTATACCTTTCTGGCCGAAGATTATGTCAACGAATTAAAAGCATACCGGGCCTCCCTTGAAAGCGATCCCTATCGACAGGAACAGGTCGCCGAGCGACTTGATCTTATCCAGCAGCTTAAAAGAAAATACGGTGTGTCGGTGGAAAGCATTCTTGAATTTGCCGAACAGGGAGAACTTGAACTTGAACATCTGGACAACATGGACAAGGAAATCGCTGCCCTTGAAAAAGAACTGACTGCGCTTGAAAAAGATATGTGTGATCGGGCCGGACTGCTGTCGGAAAATCGAATGAAGACTGCAGCCACTCTGGAAAAAGCCATGGCCGTGGAGTTATCTACACTTGCCTTTAACCAGGCCCGTTTTCAGATGGTTTGGAAGGATGTGGAACCGGTGCCGGAAACGATGAAATCATCCGGCTGGGAAAGGGGTGAATTTTTCTTTTCCGCCAACCCCGGAGAACCGGCAAAACCTCTTGCAAAAATTGCTTCAGGAGGCGAGTTGTCCCGTTTGATGCTGGCTATGAAATGTCTTCTGGCCAGAAAAGATATGGTGGAAACCGTTATCTTCGATGAGGTTGATGCGGGTATTGGCGGCGAAGCCGCCGAAGCGGTGGCCAGAAAAATACAGGAACTGTCGGCCCATCATCAGGTCTTCTGCATAACCCATCTGCCCCAGATCGCTGCTCGCGGAACCCTGCACTTTCAGGTGTCCAAAAAGGTAGGCGATGGCCGGACCCAGTCCGCTGTTGTGCGGCTATCCTCCGAATCAAGAGTTCAGGAGCTGGTTCGAATGCTGGCCGGGGACTCCGCGACTGAGCAGACACAGGCATGGGCTGAAGAACTTTTGGTTAAAGGTGGTGCCTGCGCGTGAAAAAAATTAAAGCACTTTCTCTTTTCTCAGGTGGACTCGATTCAATCCTGGCTACCCGGGTGGTTATGGAACAGGGCCTGGAAGTTGAGGCGATTCAGTTTGTTACCCCATTTTTTAATTATGATGTTCTCTACGATATTGAGGCTCATAAAAAGCGGATATTGGCCAAATACGGCATCAAGGTGATCGTTGAAGACATCAGCACCGGCTATTTGCAACTGTTGCACAGCCCGATCCATGGTTTTGGTAAAAATTTTAATCCCTGCATTGATTGTAAGATCATGATGTTTTCCCGTGCTAAAGAGCTGCTTGTCGAAAGGGGAGCTTCTTTTCTTATTTCAGGGGAAGTTCTTGGACAACGGCCGATGTCCCAGCGCCGCGATACCATGAATGTGATCGAACGTGATTCCGGAACAAAGTCAATTCTTTTACGTCCGCTCTGTGCTCAGCTTATGAAGGAAACAGAGGCGGAGGCACAAGGATGGGTGGACCGTAAAAAACTTTTGGCAATGAGCGGGCGGAGCCGTTCGCCTCAAATTGCTTTGGCGAAACAATACGGCATTACCGATTTTCCGTCGCCGGCTGGGGGATGTATTTTAGCCGATCCCATTCTCAGTCAACGTATTGCACAGCTCTATTCACGTGAGTCGGTAGTCAAAACAGCGGAAATCACCGTGCCGGACATCCGGGTCCTGTTGGTTGGTCGCCAGTTTATCTTACCCGGCGGTGGCTGGTTGATCCTTGGGCGAGATGAAAAAGACAACAACAGGCTTGAGCAAATGTCTCAGCCCGAGGATGCGGTGCTCAGAATGGAAGAGTGGCCGGGGCCTCTCGGTGTCCTGAAAAAAGCAGGCAGCCAATATTTGGACCAGGAGAAACTCGAGAAAGATATCGAGCTTGCCGCCTCTCTTGTGGTCCGTTACGGCAAAAAAATGCCTGCAGTTAACGGAACCCCGAGCAAAGGAGACGTAACCTGCATCCTGAATGCGACCCGCCGGGTCATTACCGCTGCGCCTCTGGCCGACCATGTCTTTCAGGAATGGAGCCTGCACTGAGCCAGCTTCCGATGCCCGGATTTGGCTAGACTTCAAAAAGCCGTTCGACATTAGCCCTGTACACTTCGGGAGTGTTGCTTTTAAGGATTTTTTTGAGCAATTTGTTATTGCC
>JBARUR010000137.1:0-2879 GCA_049645845.1 Desulforhopalus sp.
AATCTTAAATCAAACAATCTGGTTTGTCAGGATCGCGAAAAAGCTTACTGCCTGACGACTCAAGGGGAAAAAATGATCGAATGCCTGCATTTGCTTTCGAAAAAATTTCCCAATAAATACAGATAAATAAAATTTTATTGTGAACTGTATTTCACAGATACTCCTCTTTCTGTGTAAAAGCTTTATCTGGAATCAATTCTATCTTTGTCATAAAGTCCTACACTGTTAGATAGGTGCAGATTTCGCTACAAAACCATCAAAAAGGAGAAGCGTATGAAAAAGATCGGAATAATGACCATGGCAGGTGTTTTTGCTCTTGGCACCTCAGTATATGCGGCAGATCAGACGTTGGTAAGCACCAAAGCCAGTTCACCGATTGTTTTGGATGGTATCGCCGATAAGGCCTGGGAGGCTGCCGAATCAATTACGGTGACTGTTGATGAACTGCCCTATGAACCAAGCAATGGTTATTCGGGAATGCAAAAGACAGATGTAAAAATCAAATCACTGTATGATGACAAAAATGTTTACTACCTGATCACTTATAAAGATCCAACCAAAAGTCTCGAACGTTTTCCATGGGTTAAACAGGCTGACGGCAGCTGGAAAAAATTAGCCAAAAAAGATGATACCGGCCATGACAATACTTATTACGAAGATAAGTTTGCCATGTTCTGGGACATTAACACTAAAGGTTTTGAGGCCGAAGGCTGCATGATCGCCTGTCATCTTGATGAACCGGGCGATACCTCCGCCGGAAGAAAGTACACCGAGACTGCCGGGGAAACAATCGATATGTGGCATGCCAAATTTGTCCGTACGTTACCAATGGGTATGTTTGACGATCAGTATGTCGATGACAACACCGATCCAAAGGAAAATGCCGGTTGGGGTCGTAAAGGGGATACAGGTAAAGGCGGATACAAGAATAATGACAATGCAGATAAAACTGCCCCTGCTTTTATGAACCTGAATCCCACGGAAGACGAAAAATACTTCATCATCCCCAGTAAAAAAATCCCTTTTGTTGACAATTTCAAGGAAGGCGATGTCCTTCCCGGTATCGATATTGCTCCGATGATGGGCGGTCGTGCCGACATCCTCTCCAGGAATAATTATGCTGATGGTACCTGGACTCTGGAAGTTATGCGATCCTTGAAAACTGAAGGTGAAAATGCCGAGACCCAGGATGTTCAATTTACCGACATGAGCAAAAGCTATCCTTTCGGAATAGCGGTTTTCGATAATTCACAAATCAACCATCTCTATCATGTTGAAACCCTTGAAATGAAATTCAAATAGATAATTACAAAGCTACAAGTATCTGCATTTCACACTGCAGGAGTTATGACCTTCATAACTCCTGCAGCTTGATCTTTTCATCTCTCATTGATCACCGTCTATCCTGCCTTTCTACTGATCTTAAAGAAACTCCCACCTTTTTTTCATACAGTTCCCCTGCATCAGCCAAGTATTTTTGGTGCATGTGCTCTCTTCCCCTGCTGTGTTAACCCGCATTTCTCATGAACATTGTGACCAAAAACTTTGAAGCTGACGCCGCCTGAACTGATGAGAAATACGGATTAATCATTTTACTTAGCCATCAAAATTGATTGTTAGTTCAGAGTAATCGTTTTACTATTGTAACCAGTAACCAAAGAAATATAACCCCGGTAAACGGGAAAGAAGCCAGGATAAGTGCCTTGGTGGTTACTTTAAGTGCTTAGTTTCAAAGGAGTCTCTAGGTTTCTTGTTATTTGTGACAGGTTTCCGGAGTAAGGCACTAATATTCACCTCTGTAAACGAAAAATAAGCCATTCCTCTACCACAGAACAACTGAGATGAAAGATTATTATAAAATACTAGGTGTTTCCAAGACAGTCGATGAAGAGGAACTGAGAAAGAGCTACCGAAAACTTGCTATGCAATATCATCCCGACCGTAATCCGGATGATCCCTCGGCAGAAGAAAAATTTAAAGAGGTTGCCGAGGCATATGGCGTTCTTACCGACCCAGTAAAAAGACGCGAATACGATGCCTGCAGAGCAAGCGGCAAAACCTTTTCACATGGCAAGCCAGGTGGGGGAGACGGCTTTACTTATAGCCAGGAGGATATTCTCCGGGATCTCTTCAAAGATCCCCGTTTTCAACAAATGTTCCATGGTATTTTGCGTGAATTCCAACGCTCCGGTTTTCGACACAGTTCACATTTCGTTAAAAAGAGTTTTTTCGGCGGCAAAGGGGGTGCTTTTGTAGGAGGTATATTCCTTATCGGCTCCCTGGCCAGACCTTTATTGACTGGAATCGCCCGGAAAAAGCTTTCAGGTAAAACTTCGGTGCTTAAATCAGTTGGCAGCGCAGTAGGCTCCATGCTGGGATTAAGGAAAGGAGACGTCCAGAAAAGCAAACGGAACGATACTTCCCGACAGCATGCTCTTGATCTTGATACAACATACCACACTCCTCTTACAGAACTTGAACTCAGGAAAGGTAAAACGATTAGGGTTCTCGTCTATGGCGAAGAAGGTGAACAAACCTTGAAGGTCAGTATTCCGCCAGGCAGCAGGGATGGCCAAAAACTGCGCATCCGCGGGAAAGGACGCCCCGGTTCACAGGGAAGAGGTGATCTCTACCTGCATCTGGTCAAAAAGGATTCCTAATTTTCTGTTAAAGTCTCTTCATCAGAGAGGTGCAAGGATATAGGCAAGAACCTTGAATGCTTAGTAGAGGTACAACGAAGCAGATAGCCTGTTTTAGCCCGTATGTCTCATCAGTTCAGGTGGCGTCAGCTTCAAAGTTTTTGGTAGTGAACCATAGTAGGCTATGTTCATTACCAAAATACTGACGAAGATGGCGCCGCATGGGCTGACCTTTGGTGA
>JBARUR010000138.1:0-14849 GCA_049645845.1 Desulforhopalus sp.
TTTCATAACGAGTCTTCTCCCTGACCCTAAGCCCATCATGAGCAATTTTCGAACAGTCCATGAAGTTGAGATATCTTTTGGCATTTGCAAGCTGAGAGAAAAGCTCTATCCTTTAGATTTTTCCTGACCTATTTAGCTACACCTGCTACCCCAAATGCGCTATAGGGAATAAAAAGAGTCCCCCAAAACCTTGCTTGATCTATCTTGTGATTTTTGATATGATTATGCTTTATATAATGGTCATAAAGTGAAATAAAGCATACAATACTGGTCATTAAGCTATACTGAAAATCATGGTCAAACAAAGAACATATTCAAAATACGCTCAAGAAGCCGCCTTATTGCTTGGCAAGCAGATAAAGCTTGGACGCAAACAAAGAAAGTGGTCCGAGAAAAATCTTGCTGACCGAATTGGTATTTCAAGAGCAACGTTGCAGAAAATAGAAAATGGGGAGATGACCTGTGCCATAGGCTTGGTCTTTGAGGCTGCGACATTGGTAGATATCAATCTCTTTGAACAAGACAAGGTTCCTCTTGCCATGAGAATCGAGCATGCAAACGATAAAATTGCGCTTTTGCCTCAACGCATCAAAGCCACAACAAAGGTGGTAGATGATAACTTCTAAGAACAACCGAGAATCCTTTGTTTGGATTTGGTTACCGGGAGAAACGCATCCTGTTGTGGCAGGGAAGCTGGAAGAAGAGGACGGATTTATTCATTTCAACTATGGCAAAAGCTATCTCGAGCGCATTGGTGGCACTACCCCCGCCATTCCAATTTATGAACCGGAATTGCCATTACAGCCTGGAGTCTTGCCTTTACCGGATGGCCTGCGACTACCAAACTCCATTCGGGATTGTGCTCCTGATGCCTGGGGCCGACGTGTTATCATCAACAAGAAACTCGGCCAAAAAGGAAAAAATGCCGATACAGCTGATTTGAGTGAAATGACATATCTCCTGGAGACAGGACCTGATCGGATCGGTGCGCTTGATTTTCAGAACTCACCGCGTGAATACATTCCAAGGTCGGCAAATAATGCAAGACTGGAGGAACTGCTGGATTCCGTTGAGAGAGTTGAGCAAGGCATTCCTCTTACCCCTGAATTAGACCAAGCGCTGTTCCACGGTAGCTCTATCGGGGGAGCTCGTCCCAAAGCCTTAATCGAAGATCAAAGCACAAAATATATCGCCAAATTTTCTTCCAGCAGTGATATATACAGCGTGGTCAAGGCTGAATACATTGCAATGAGATTAGCAGCGCTAGCCGGTATCTTCGTCGCTCCTGTTAAACTCGTTAAAGTCGCTGGCAAAGATGTTCTACTCATCGAGCGTTTTGATCGTGTCCATTCAGATCACGGCTGGTTGCGAAAGTCCATGGTTTCGGCTCTCACCATGTTTGGATTAAATGACATGACAGCCCGTTATGCGAGCTATCAGGATCTGGCAGAAATTATACGTTATCGATTTTCAGATCCAAGAAATACGCTGAAGGAAATGTTCGCCCGTCTTGTATTTAATATCCTGTGTGGAAATACTGATGATCATGCACGGAATCACGCAGCATTCTGGAACGGAAAAGAACTCACCCTTACACCCGCATATGATATCTGCCCCCAAGGACGGGCCGGCAATGTAGCATCACAAGCCATGAAAATCTCAGGAGATAAGAACCTTAGTCAATTGAAGTTGTGTCTTGAAATAGCGCATCACTTTCTACTTTCTGAAAACAATGCCGAAATAATATTTGAGCAGCTTGAGGTAACTATTCGTCAATACTGGAATGAGGTATGCGAAGAAGCGCAACTTAGTGAGATAGATAAAAAGCTACTATGGGGACGTCAGTTCCTCAATCCGTTCTCCTTCGAGAAGTAGTTAAATTCTCCCCTGCCTGAGATCAGGACTACCGAAATTTAGGATTGTTCCTGACAATATGCCTATCCTGAGTAAAGGCTAATCTTCGATTTTGAGACGTCGAGAGTTTGAGGAGGTGTTATTCGGCAAGTTCAAATCGGTGACGCAAAATAAAATCATTCTCTTTTTAGCTTTTTTGGTCACCGGCAAAGCCTCTCGTGAATGATGGAAGTTGATAGCTCATATAAAACATGTTTTTGGAACTCTTCATAGACCAGCCTTTTTTCTATATGCGTCCGCAATAGCCGTTTGTGCATTTTTTGGGGCAATTATTATCAGTATCAAAAAAGTCGCAACTTTACTGGCTCCTGTCGATCCGGATACAATGAATCGGATCATTTCATATCTGCAAACTGATTATCAATATCTTACCATTTTGAATCTGCAGGAGTTGCACTTGTTTTCAGATAACATGAGTAAACTGCTCATCCTGCCTGCTGCACCTCGGAATGAAATACTGTGTTTAAAAAGTAGACCCATTCCAGATAAAAGATCGCGGCAAATAATTCTCCTCATGGCAGATATATTTCTCGCTGATTCAAAACAATATGCTGCATTGATGAAGGTAGAAATCTCCAGGTAAAAACAAACAGGTAAACTGGTCGATTTAGGTAAAATTGAGGGTGTTGCTATTCAACTTTTAGAAGAATTCGAACGGAGCCTTTCCAGTGAAAACATATCTTTAAAGTTGTTTATTGAAAATCAAGGTAACGCGGGCGTAAAGGATTGGTTGATGGTGCGGTCGGCTCTTCTTCTTTCAGCAGGAATCCATAGCATTGTCGCTTTGGTTTTCACGGATAATTGCAAAGAAATGACAAAGGAACTGCTGATTGATCTGATGTCATGCCAGGCTGAAGCGGCAAGCAGGGAAGAGAAAAGTTTTCTTGCTTCAAAATATAATTTTTTATGAATATATTATGTAAGGGCATACAAGGATCTGAACATTAATGTAGTCAAGAAAAGATAAATTACGATCGGTGACGTTATCAAATCGATAATTAAACAGGTGCTTGTATGGACCATCAAGCTGGTCAGAATTGTGATTGGCTCAGTGGTTTTAAAAACAGGATTTGATTTTGCCAAAGGCAGCGGAGCCTTCGCTTATCGGGAAGCGGATGTAATTACGGGGGTGTTTGTTATCCTTATTGGAGCATATATTATTCTATCAAGTATATTTCCTGACTTGTTTAACCAATCAGATTCTGACCAATCAAATTTCGGCAGTTAAGAATTTTCGTTGCTTTCAGCCATAATTTCATCATAAAGTTGGCATGTGTGAGTCTGGATTTCAAATATTTCTCCCCACTGCTGCCATTCTGTGATAATGGTATCAAAAATTCCGGCAAAATTTCCTTCGGTAATATTGAAAATTTCTGCAGTTTTTTCTACCACTTCGAGTTGAGATTGTGTCGGTGGGACATGGAGGCATATTTCAGCCAATTGGTGGGAGAGATGAAGCAGTTGGGCTATTTTTTGTGTTTTTCCAACTCCTAATTCTATGCAGTTCGGATCATCATGAAACCCGGCGGCCAATGCGTAATGAGCAGGCAAGCCCCAGTCTAGAAAGAGTTCTGCTGTTAGCTCAGAACTGTCAATTTCGAATTGTTCTTTTTCCAGCTTTTTGCGAAGCAGGTTGGACGGATTATCAGCGTCATCTTCATCGCTTTCAAAAGACCCCCATTCTCCACATGATTGAAATCCAAATTCATCCAGGAGCTCCCCGTATTCCTTTGGAAAAATACTCGCAAAAGCAAGCTGTCCCATGTGGGAAAGCAGGGCGCAGACAAATATCTCTTCAGGATCGAACTCTTTTGCTGCAACGGCAATTTTTTTTGCTGCTATAGCCTGCAATAGCGATATCGACCAGAATCTTTGATAGTCAAACGAACTGCATTTGCCTTGTTTGTGGCTGGAAAGCAGCGAAAGGCCAAGAGCCAAATTAACGACGGTTCGCATGCCGAGTTTTACTGCTGCTTTCCGGACGGATATTATCTGCGTTCCGGTAGACAAATAGAAAGCATTTGCATATTTCAGAAGTTCCGCGGAAAATGCCGGATCAATCTGGATGACATCTGCAATATCGTTCAGGGAACTTGTATCGTCATGACATAACTGGATGACCCTGAGAGTAGTACCTGACGGTGATGGCAATTTTTTGGTTTCATTCAGTTTAGCAAATATTTCTTTTCTGGTGGACATCAGGTCTTTTCCCTCATATTTTGGTTACCGATTTTACAATACTGCAGACTGCATTAGGGTAATCATATCATTTTTTCCAGCTGTTCGTCCAATATTCTATCGTATAGTATTTTTATAAACAAGCCATTTGGAGCTGCACAATGTCCTGGCTTCAGAGCCAAGGTGGAAACAAAAGTTAAAAAATAGATAATATTCTGTGATGCGAGCAGAGAATAAAACAATATCTTTACGGAAAGCAATATGTAGGCAGGGAAATCGATGTATTTTCGAGATCATTCCGGAGCTGAATTTAGACATGGTATTTAGCCCGATTGTGCTAAAAGATTATTTTCGGAATTATTTTGATTCAGACAAAGTGAAATAGAAGGTAGAGCCTTTTTCAGGTTGTGATTCAACCCATATGCGCCCGCCATGTCTTACTACAATTTTTCTACAGACAGAAAGACCCAAACCTGTTCCGGCAAATTCATCCCGCGTATGCAGTCGTTGGAAGATAACAAAAATACGGTCATGAAATTCCGGACTGATCCCGAAGCCATTATCCTGTACACCAAAGAGCCATTCGTTTTCCTTACGCTCTGAAGAAATATGAATCCGCGGTGGAATATCTTTTTTCCTAAACTTGATCGCATTGCCGATGAGATTTTGGAAAAGCTGTGCCAGTTGGTATTCATCACCGTCTATTTGGGGCAGCGGATCATGGGTGATAACGGTATTACTTTCCTCGATTGATTTATTTAAGCCGTCTTTTACCTGTTTCAGGATTACTTCCAGATTTACCGGCGTAAATTCCCTGTTATGAGTTCCAATCCTGGCGTACGCGGCCAGGCCGGAAATCATCTTGGACATACGGTCAACGCCTTCAAGTGCAAAGGCAATATATCTATCGGCTTTTTCGTCAAGATTTCCTTTGTAACGAGATGCAAGAAGGTCAATAAAGCTGGAAACGGTCCGCAATGGTTCATGAAGGTCATGAGCGACAACATCTGCAAATTTCTGAAGCTCTTTGTTTGATCGCTCAATCTCTTTCACTGTTAATTTTAATTGATTTTCACTCTTTCTTAATGCTTCTTCGGAGCTTTTTAATTCTTTGAAAAGAAAGGCGTTTTCAAGAGCAGATGCGAGAGAGGATGCAAGCTTACCGGCAAAATCGATATGCGCGTCGCTAAAAGATGTCGGTTTGGTATGGTAATGGAACACTACGTCACCCAGAAATTTCTTTTTCGTTATGAGAGGAAAATCCAGCAGGGATTTGATGCCCAGCGGTTCCACAAATTGCAGATTTACCCGATCATCTTTTTTAACATCGTCTATAGCAACAGGCAGGTTTTTTTCTACGGCAATAACCGAATGTTTTATCATTTCACTTTCATATTTTCGACCGACAAGCTCGGCGGGCATATGGTAGATATGACTGATCTCCCAGATGTCAGAATCGCTTTGGAAAAAAACCATCGCACTCTCCGCCTCTATCGCCTCCGTCCCCTGAGCAATGACCCTGTCTATAATTTCGTCTATATCAAGGGAAGAGTGAATGAGGCTAATTATCTCTCCAAGCGCATCATTTAATTTCTTTTCTTCCTTTAAATTTGCTTCAGCCAGCCGGAGTTCGTCATACAACCTGGAGAGCCTTTCTTCTTGTTCATCAAAATTTTCCATACAAGTACCAATAGATTACTGAGCAGCTATGTTGTTACAGCAATGAGTTCCGCAAATTCCTGTGCCGGAAGGGGCCTGCTGAAATAATATCCCTGGGCTTCGTCGCACTCGGTTTCACGTAAAAAAGATAATTGATCCTCATCCTCGACTCCCACTGCCGTCACATTCAGGTTGAGATTATGGGCCATTGAAGAAATGGCGTTGATAATCATCCTGGAATCTGGATCGGCTGCAATATCGCGAATCAATGACTGATTAATTTTTAGATTTTCCAAAGGCAATCGCTTGAGATGCTTGAAAGAAGAAAATCCAGTGCCAAAATCATCAAGCGAGATATGGATGCCCAGCTTTGTCAGCTCAATAAGGCGGGCTGCTGTCAACTTGGCATTGTTCATGGCTATGCCTTCTTTAATTTCAAGAATCAACCAGTCGGCCGGCACTCCGGTCTCGTTCAAGAGGTGTGCTATTTTTTTTGGAAGCTCGGGATTTTCAAACTGCCGGGCGGAGAGGTTCACAGTGAAACGGAGAGGCGGCACTCCATTATTCATCCATATTTTGAGTTGTTCGCAAACAGCTTTCAGGACCCATTCGTCAATATTGATGATAAACCCCGTTTCTTCGGCCACATCAATGAATCCGTTGGACTCAAGGAGGATCATATCGGGATGGTGCCAACGGACCAATGCTTCGGCAGAGACAATCTTGCCGGTTTTGATATCGATCAGTGGTTGGTAATGCATTTCCAATTCACCCAGCTCAACGGACCGGCGCAGCCTTCTTTCTAATTTTTTCCGTTCAAGGGAGTGTAAATTAATATCACGATTATAAAACTGGAAGGTGTTTCGGCCCATCTCCTTAACCTTGTACATGGCCTGATCGGCATATCGAAAAATGGTTTCGATTTCATCGCTGTCATCAGGATAAATGCCGATTCCGATACTGGTGGTGATATGTAATTCATGTCCTGCAATCATAAAATTCTCATAGAAGGACTCTATGATTTTTTGTGCAACTGTGGTGATGTCTTCTGTATGTGTAATATTGGCAAGAATTATATTGAACTCGTCGCCTCCGACACGGGCAACTGTATCTGATTCCCGAATGCTTAACTTGAGACGTTTGGCGACTTCTTTCAGGAGTTCATCCCCGGCCTCGTGACCGAACGTGTCGTTGACATCCTTGAATTTGTCGAGGTCCATATATAAGATCGCCAGTTTATTTTTATTTCGCCGGGCCTCAGCTACCCTGATGTTGACGATGTCCATGAAGAGGCGGCGATTGGGGAGATCCGTCAGGTCATCATGATAGGCAATTCGTTTGATTTCCTCTTCCATTCGCTTCTGCTCGGTGATGTCATTAAAGAGGATTGCCACACGTTTTTGTTCAGGTGGACCGATACGAAAGGCATAGAGTGTGAAACATCGATTTTTTAAGGATGTACTGCAATGCTCAAAACGGATTGGTTTGCCGGTGAGCGCCACATCGCGATAAATGTCAAACCAGGATTCTTCAATGCCGGGCCGAAGATCCCGCATCCACTTCCCTTCCACATTTTTCAACGTCGATTGGCTTTCAAATGCATGATTGACTTCAATAAAGCGATAGTCAAGCGGTTGATCCGGTTCAATGCGCATCTCTATCACACAGTAACCTTCATCGATAGAGTTGAACAGCGTTCTGTATCTTTCTTCTCTTTCTCTTAAAGCTTCCAGCACTTGTTTTCGTTCTATCGCGTATCGAATGGACCTGACTAACAGGTCCCTGTTGATCTGACCCTTTATTAGATAATCCTGTAGATCCATCTGCAGCGACTTGAAGGCGAGTTCTTCGTCGGCAAGACCAGTAAGTACGACAATAGGGATTGATGGTGCCTGTTGTCGCAGCTGTATTGCGGTCTTTATTCCATGGCTATCGGGAAGATCGAGGTCGAGGAGGACAAGATTGAAATGTTCTTTGTTGAGAAGTGTGATGCTTTCGGAAAGCGATCTGGTGTTTTTCACTTCAGTAATGCACTCTGCATCGGACAGCAGTTCTTTCAGGTAATAGACATCGGGAAGGTTGTCTTCGACCAGAAGTATTCTTATTCCTTTATGGTTGGCTGTCATTTATATCGGCTCACACTTTAAGGGGAGAATCGGAATCAATGTATGACATTATTACTATGTGCTTTTCTTGCTTTATGGCAACCCTGCATGAGGTGATTTAAAAGCAGCCGGGTTTATCCGGTTATTGCCTGCGGATTAAGATGTCATATTGAAAAGTGAGTAAATGTACACATCTTATATAGATGGACAAGACAGGAAAGTTTTTTAGCGACCAATTGATCTTGATGGATATGAAATGAAGAAATGGAGGTGAATCTTGAATACTGTTATTGTTTCCTGCTCGTCATGCAGCAAAAAGAATAGAATCCCGGCCACCAAACAGCACCTTCACCCTAAATGCGGTCATTGCAAAAAACCAATTGATATGGCCAATCAAGCAGTGCCGGTTGAACTTGGAGATCAAGGTTTTCATGATTTTGTGAAGCAGTCTTCCCTGCCGGTCATGGTAGACTTTTTTTCCCCAACCTGCGGCCCATGTCAGACGATGATGCCAATTGTCGACTCCATGGCCAGGGAACTCATAAATAAGTATATTATAGCCAAGGTTGATACGAGTACAAATCAGCAGATAGCTACTTTTTTTAATATTCGAGGGGTGCCGAGCTTTATGTTTTTCAAGAACGGAAATCTCGTTGATCAGGTTTCAGGGGCTGTTTCGAGAGATGTTCTGGATCAGAAGCTGCAAAGTCTCACCTGAATACCTCTCTTATTTTGACGGCAAGATCTTTTCTGGCAAAAGGCTTTTGGATGAAGTTGACTTCTTCATCAAGAACACCATTATGGGCAATGACATTTGCTGTATAACCGGACATGAACAGGAGTTTAATATCGGGACAAAGAGGTACCAGGCTGCGGGCCAGGTCACTCCCATTCATCTCCGGCATTATAACGTCGGTCATGAGAAGGTCGATTTGACCACAATGCTCCTGAGCCAGTCGAATAGCCTCTCCCGGTGTACCCGCAGTAAATACCGTATATCCCAGGCCTTTGAGCATCGCTTCCGAAAGCTCAAGAATCATGGGTTCGTCTTCTACCAGCAAAATAGTTTCTCTGCCGGATGGAGTTATTGATTCGGTCCCAACCGGTGCTGCTGGTTCAGGAAGTGCCTCGTCATCAGGGAGATTGTTATTCTTGGGCACATAGCGGGGCAGAAAAATCTTGAAGATTGTGCCGCGTCCCGGTTCGCTGTAAACATTGATAAATCCATCATTTTGTTTAACAATGCCATATGTCGTGGCAAGTCCCAGGCCGGTGCCACTGCCTATTTTCTTGGTAGTAAAAAAAGGTTCAAAAAGGCGGGACGTTGTATCACGGTCCATACCGCAACCATTGTCGCTGACCGTCAGCAGCACGTATTCTCCAGGAAGAAAATATACATGGTCGACGCAATATGTATCATCAACAAACTCGTTGTTTGTTTCGATAGTGATTTTGCCTGCATATTCGATAGCATCCCGTGCATTGACGCATAGATTCGCCAGGATCTGGTCGATCTGCGATGGATCAACTTTAACCGATTGCAGGTTTTTACCCGGCCGCCAAATGAGTTCGATGTCCTCACCGATGAGTCGTCGCAGCAGGCCAAGCATATTTTCTATGGTGGCGTTCATGTCGAGTATTTCAGGTACCACTGTCTGTTTTCGTGCGAAAGCCAGCAGCTGCCTGGTAAGATCGGCCGACCGATTTGCGGCCCGTTGGATTTCCTGTAAAGCCGAACGGGTTGCCTGACCGTCCTCCAGCTGATCGAGAGCGAGTTCCGAATATCCAAGTATTACGCTCAACATATTGTTAAAGTCATGGGCTACTCCTCCTGCCAAGCGACCGACCGACTCCATTTTATGCGTCTGGGTCAACTGTCCCTGCAATTTTATCGTCTCTTCTTCCACCCGCTTACGCTCAGTGATATCACGTCCCACGCCTATAATTTCTTTAATATTTCCCTTGTTGTCGAGTATTGCAGTGTCTGCCCAGGCAAGCCACAACCAACCGTCTTTTGTCATTGCCCTTTGCTCAAGGTAGGCCGTATGCGGTGGAGTATCGAGTGCCTTCATTGCTCTAGCAGTTGCTTCCCGATCTTCTTCATGGACCAGGGGCATGAATTTTTGTCCCAGTAGTTCTTTTTCCTGTTTTCCGAAGATTCTGCAATAAGATGGACTGACAAATAGAAACCGTCCCTCAGAGTCAACCTTGACTACCAGGTCCGTCTGGTTTTCCACCAGCATACGATATTTTTCTTCGCTCTCCCTGAGCGCGACCTCTGCCAGCCTACGCTCAGTAATGTCCTGAAAATTACCGAGAATACCGGCAATTTCGGGATCATGTAGAAGATTTGCACCTGTAAATTCAATCCATCTAAAACTACCGTTATTGCATTTGTACCTGAATTCCACAGTTCTGATGGCATTAGACTCATTTTTAAGGTTTTCAAAAAAGGTATGTGCAGTGTTCAGATCATCGGGATGTACTTTTTCCATGACACTGGAGCCAATTACATCTTCAGGTTTCCAGCCGAATAAAGTCTCAACATTTGGGCTTTTGTATTTGCTGATACCATCTTGGTCGATGATGACAATCACATCTCCGATATGAGAAAACATTTTGCGTTGTAATGTGTCGCTTCTTTTTATCTTCTCTTCTGATCGTTTGCGTTTTTCCCTGTTTATAAGCAAATTCCCGAGAATGACTGTGGTTGCCGGGAATATGATCATTACCGGAAGACTGATCTTAGACAACACATCAATAGCGATCTTCCAAGGCATTAACAGTATTGCCGCCAGCATGACGAGATGGACGGCAATGCCAAGGAGATATAACTCACCGGCACTGGGATCTTGCTTCAGACCCCGGCGATAGTAGCGCCATGCCAACCCGATACCGCCGGATGTTATAATCACAACCACACCGGTCATTGCACCTGTACCACCGAGAAACAGACGAAAGACGCCGGTTATGAATATTGCAACTGTGACGGGAATGGTTCCAAAGAATAATCCCGTTAGGCAGAGAAGCACCGAGCGGGTATCAAAAATCACCCCATGGCCATACTCGATGGGATTAAGCATGATAGCAATGCCAACACCGCCTAAGAAGATACCGATAAGAATCTGTTTCGATAGCGACTTCTTTCTTCTCTTGGGCCAATCTGCCAGCAGATCGTATAGAAGACCCACCGCAAGAAGAAGTGCGGCATTATTAACAAGCCCAATTGCACTGGAATTCATCCTTTGAACCTCTTATCCATATTCATGCTCTCGTAGATAGGAAGAATGACCGTAAAAGTTGAGCCTTCTCCCTCTTTACTCTCGACACGTATTTCTCCCTGATGGTTTTGAACAATTCCATGACAGACAGATAACCCCAGGCCTGTGCCCTTTACGGCATCTTTGGTAGTGAAAAAAGGCTGAAAAATCATTCCAATTATTTCAGGTGGAATGCCATTACCGGTGTCCTTAAAAGCGATGGCGATGTTCTGCTCCTCCTGCCATGTACTAATGGTAATCACTCCGCCATTTTTCCTGCAGGCGTCTGCTGCATTGTTCAACAGATTGAGGAAGACCTGTTTGATTTGATCCGGAATAGCCAGAATGCGGGGCAGTTTCTCAGCATATTTCAAGACAGTAGTAATATTTTTACTCTTGAAATCACTTCGATGCAACAACAGCAGGGAATCTATCGAGGGGGGGACGTCCATTGGCACTTTCTGCCTGGTTGGCGGACGACAAAAATCCTGCAGGCTTTGAATGAGAGTTTTCATTCGTACATTCTCGTCAATTGCCAAATCCAGCAGTTGCTTATCCTCTTCTTCCATTATTGCTCTTCGTTTGAGACCCTTGAGTATGGTCATAATACCTTGGAGCGGATTGTTGAATTCATGGGCGATAGAGGCGGACAATTTGCCAATTGCCGATAATTTCTCAGAATGTAGAAATTGTGATTGAGTTTCCTGAAGCTCCCGGGTTCGCCGTTCAACTCTTCGCTCCAACTCTATATTATAATTCTGAAGCTGCTCTTCAGCCTGTTTGCGTGCGGTGACATCTTCAGTAAAGATAACTATACCGCCAATATTTCCGGATGGATCATACCAGGGACGAATTTCCCAACGCAGCCGCTGGATTGATCCGTCCGGCAATTCGAAACGGTCGTCATTTTCTCTCAAAACCTCACCTGCAAGTCCTCGACGATGAATCTCTTTCCATCGCTCAGGTATTTTAAAGACATCATAGTGTGATAACCCCAGCAAGTTACAATCTTCCAGGCCGTAATCGCTTGACCAACGACGACTGGCACTCAGATAGCACATATTCCGGTCAAACATCGCAAGTGCCGCCGGTGCATATTCTATAAACAAACGCAGCCACTGTTCGTTCTCAAGAAGGGCTCGCTCCACTCGTTTAAGCTCTGTGATATCCTGAATAGCCACGGCGCATCCAGTAATATTCCCTTCAGTCTCATACACGGGAGAAGCACTGTTGATAACAAAAGCGTTCGTGCCGTCAAATCGCTGAATCCGCATCATCTGCCCAAGAGAATCCTTTCCGCTCTGTATAGCTATCGCAGCCGCCCATTCCTCCGGGGCAACCTGTTTACCTGAGTCGGCCCACCAGGCCTTGAAAATGGAATAATCTTTGATAGATAAAACTTCAGATGCCTGACCTCCCCATATCTTTTCAAAGGCTTTATTGGTTCGAACCAATTCACCTGATTTGTCGATGATGGCAACACCTGTCGGCAGGGCTTCCATCACAGCTGTCAAAAGGCGTTTCTCATTTTCCAGTTGCAGGTTTGCCGATGCGAGTTCAGTTGTTTGGCGGCTTAACTCCTGGTTTTGCAGCTGGAGATCTCGTTCGAGTTTGTTTACCGTTTTTAATGGAAGTCGATAAATCATTAAGGACAGGGGGATGCCCAGCAATAGAAAAATGATAAAAACAAGAAAGGCAAATATAATGGCTTGATCGACAGATACACTAATTTGAATTTCCCCGATTTTCTTATTGTTAAACATGATAGGTTCGGGCTTACTTTGTATTGCCAGGAAGTCAAAAAAACTGTCGTCAGAGACTGGTTCGTTATATTGGCTGATGGGAGTAGATTGTTCGTCCAGGATAGTGATCTTTGATATTTGTTTATGGAGAACAAAAGAATCAATTATTTGGGAGTATTTCGTTGTCTGATATTTCCAGAGTTCAGGTGATATCTCAATCAACCGCTTGATATCATAGCTAAGTTGTTTGGAGTATATCCCCGCCCTGTTCTTTATACTGTTATATTCGACAAAACAATAGGAGAGGGGGATGAGAACAGAGACAAAAAAACCGACAATCAGCGCCAGGGGGAAGAGTCTCTTTGCCAATCCCCGGCTGATTCTTCCTTGAGTGATTTCTTTTTGATTTGGCATTAATCTTGTTGTTGAACAGTAATATATCCATTTGATTTCAGAATATTACTTCCTTCATCGGAGAAGACGAAAATAAGAAATTTTCTTGCCTCCTCGGGCAAGTTTTCCTCACGATAAATAAAAGAAAGTTGTCTGCTTAACGGATAAGTTGCATTTAACACGTTCTTTGAACTGGGCTCTATTCCATTGAGTTTGAGTATCTTGATTGGCAAGTGTTCTGTTGCGATCATGCCGAGGTCTGTAACTCCGAAGGCGTAGGGAGTCGTTGCAAGTGCCTGATTTGCATCCTGATCAGTGAAGTAGAGGGTCCATCGTTTATCTTTTAGGCTTTCCAGATATACTTCTCTAAATCCCGGGATGTTCTTTTGAAGAACCAAAAAACCACTATCTGATTTTTCTCTCGCCTGAACGATGATCTCCCTGCCGTTTTTCCATCGGGTTTTTGTTCCTTTGAAAATTTCGACCAAATCCTTTGAAGTCATATTTTGATCAGGTACCGTTGGATGCGTACCTATAACTATTGCCACCTGTGCATATGGCAGAACGACAATACCTTGTGCCTTTTCCTCTTCCTTTAATGGCTGGGATACGAGGCCAAGATTAATTGCGCCATCGACAATCGCGGCTATTGCGCCCTTTGTACCTATGCTCCCAGGGATAATAATTTTAATATCAGGATGATTTTTGACAAACCCTTCTGCCAGTAATCTGGTTATGCCAAGATTGACTCCTGATCCTGCGATTGTCAGTTTTTTCGGATGATTTTGTTTTATACCTGTTTGTGACCAGACAGGCAAAGCTGAAGAACAAAATGCTATTATGAAGAGAGACGTAAAGAGAGCAGTAATCAATGAGTGTTTTTTCATTATTACTCCAGGAATGAGCAGGATAGCTTATAGCAGCATCGGTATTTTGAAACCCTTGAAAACGTTAGTGCTGAAGTATGCAACAAACATACTATGATTTGGAAATAATAACCATTATCGGATAGTTTGCCATTATAAAAGAAATTCCTTGTGCGACAGACCTGTTTCTCATTCCGTTCCATATCGCGTAAGGTCGTTTGAGGAGAGTCGGTGTCGGGAAAGAATTTTCGGGAGAGTTCTTTTGGTGTAATCGCCTGTTGATTTTTATGGGTACCGGAACCGGCTTCGAAGTGATGAGCAGGATTGTGCGGATGATCGGGGTATGGTCAGTGCCGTGATACTTACTTTACTGGTCGTTTCGTCAGTATACTTCTTGTGGTGCAAATGTTCACTGTAGCCCGCATTTTCTCTGCGGATTCTTCAGTACCAGACAGATCACTATTGTCTGGTACTGAAAGTCGATGGCGTCGTAAAAACTTTGTATTGGTGTCGTTCCCATCAATTCACTTAAATTCCACCCATATGCTGTTCCCGATACGTTCGGATCGTTTCTTCATTGACAAAATTTCTAATTTGGTTGAGACATTCTTCATCTTTACATACTTCAGGTAAAAGTTCTGTGAGCACCTCAAGTATCATGCGTTTTTGTTCACTTTGGTCTAAATTTAGCACAGCAGATTTAACTTGTTCAAATGTCATAGTTAACCTCCT
>JBARUR010000139.1:0-11458 GCA_049645845.1 Desulforhopalus sp.
CTTCCCGGAGCCGGAAGGTCCGCAGATTACGATCCGTTCACCTTTTTTGACCGTCAGGTTGATATCTTTTAAAACATGAAAATCACCGTACCACTTGTGCATGTTTTCGATGGTAATGATGGCGGCGTCTGTTGTTTCATCTGCTTGCTTGGTGTTCATCACATTGTATCCTGATTCTTTTCTATTGATCTGGTTGAAGCCGTTATAAACTGGTATCAAGTTCTCTTTCCAGCCTTCTGCTGTAATTAGACATAAAGAAACAACAGACAAAGTAGATGAGGGCCACAAAAATATAAGCCTCAGCCGAAAACCCCATCCATTTGGGATCACTGAGAGTCGTCTGGGTTGTCTTGAGCAAGTCATAGAGCGCGATGATGACCACCAGTGATGTATCTTTAAAGGCGGAAATCAGAATGCTCACTGAGGGTGGAATTACAATTTTCAGCGCCTGTGGTAAAATGACCAGACGCATGGTCTGAAAGTAGTTAAGCCCAAGTGAATCCGCAGCCTCATATTGCCCCCGGCCTACACCCTGCAATCCACCCCGGACTACTTCAGCGATATAGGCAGCAGTAAATAAAATAATGGCCACCTGTGCTCGCAGAATATTGTTGATGCTCACTCCTTCCGGCAGAAAAAGGGGAAAGACCACCGAAGACATGAAGAGCAGACTGATTAATGGTACCCCCCGGATAAGTTCAATATAAACCACGGAAAATGATTTTATGATCGGCATCTTAGACTGACGCCCCAATGCCAGCACTACTCCTACCGGATATGCAGCCGTCAAACCAAAAACTGAAAGCAGCAGGGTAAGGGGAAGGCCTCCCCATTGATTGCTTTCAACCGTTTCAAGACCGAAGAGGCCGCCTTTCAGCAGAAGACCCATGGTAAAAAGTCCGAGCAACCAGGCGTAAAAGAGACTCTTCTTCCAATGATTACGGTTTTGACTATAAATGAGCAGGGCAATCAGAATAACTATGGCTAACAATGGGCGCCATTGAAGATCGTGGGGATAAAAGCCAAAAAGAATAAAACGGATATTGGCGGTAATAACCGACCAGCAGGCGCCATTTCCAGCCTTACATTGATCACTTGTGGAAAACCAATAGCTGTCGATGAGCGCCCAGTTAATCAAAGGCGGGACCGACAGCCAGAGCAGATAAAGGACCACGAGGGTCAGGATGGAATTGAACCAGCCGTTAAAAAGGTTGGCCTTCATCCAGCCGATCATGCCGACTTCGGTGACCGGTGGTTTCATTATCCGTGGCGTTTCTGTGGTATGGGGTAATATAGGATCTTCCATAAAATTGTTTATCTTTCAACAAGGGCTATTTTTTTATTGTACCAGTTCATGACTGCCGATGTCGACAGGCTGAATATCAGATAAACGATCATTATTAAGGCAACGCCTTCAATGGCTTGACCGGTTTGGTTGATAGTTGTCCCGGCAACGGATACAAAGTCCGGAAAACCTATGGCGACTGCAAGCGAGCTATTTTTAGTCAGATTAAGCATCTGGCTGGTAAGCGGGGGCACAATGACACGTAACGCCTGAGGCAGGATTACCAGATTGAGCACCTGCCCAGGTTTTAAGCCAATGGATTTGGCTGCTTCGGTCTGTCCTTTGCCGACTGACTGAATGCCGGCTCGAACGACTTCGGCAACAAAGGCAGCGGTATAGAGCACAAGACCGAGAAGAAGAGCCGCAAACTCAGGACTGACATTAATTCCACCTTTGAAATTAAAGCCTGAAAGCTTAGGGATATTCATTTCCAATGGCGCGCCCGTAAGTAACCATGCAAAAAAAGGCAAACCGATAAGAAGTGCCAGAGAAACTTTAAACGTAGGAAATATCCTGCCGGTTGCCGCCTGTCGTTTTGCCGCCCATTTTCTTAGAAAGAAGACAGCAGTAACGCTGACGGCAAAGGCAATAATCATATAGAGGAAAGCTTCGTGCCAGTGAGGTATGCCGATTACCAATCCACGATTACTAAGGAAAAGTCCAGGGAGAGGGTTGAGAGCCTCTCGGGGAGAGGGGAGTATTTCGTAAAAAAAAGCATACCAGAAAAAAAGCTGCAACAATACCGGAATATCCTGAAAGACTTCGATATAAATAGCCGAAAGTTTGACAAGAAGCCAGTTTGATGAAAGCCTTGCTATACCAAGAAATGTTCCAAGTATAACTGTAAGTATTATGCCGATAAAGGAGACGATTAGGGTGTTGAGGAAACCTACAGTAAGCGCCCTCCCATAAGAATCTGCAGCTGAATATTGAATCAGTGATTCTCCGATTTCAAATGATGCTTCCCGTTCCAGAAAGCCGAATCCAGTCGAGATCGATTGTCTTTCCAGGTTGGAAAGTGTGTTGTTGACAAGATAATAACTGAGCAGGCCGACTCCGGCCAGGGTGAGAATCTGATAGAGAATTGCAAGCTTTGCAGGATCGCGCAGAAACGGAATTTTCTCTGATGCCGATGTATTCATATTCACCTGTTATGATACTCATACCCGGAGCGCACTCCGGGTATGTATTACTGGAAGTTGCAATTACTTGAAAGGAGGTGAATACATCAATCCGCCATTATTCCAGAGCGCGTTAAGGCCACGTTCGAGCATCAGGGGAGTATTAACCCCGACATTTCTCTCAAACACTTCTTCATAGTTGCCGACCTGCTTGATTATATTGTATGCCCATTTTTCATCAAGACCGAGCGCTTTGCCATTTCCTGGAGTCACCCCGAGGAAACGCTGTACTTTCGGATCAGTACTGTTCATCATCTCGTCGATATTCTTGGATGTAATTCCAAGTTCTTCGGCTTCAATCATTGCCAGCACCGAATAATTAACGATATCTTTCCACTGATTGTCGCCATGACGCACGGCAGGAGCCAGAGGCTCTTTGGAGATGATTTCAGGAAGAAGAACATAATCGTCTGGGTTTGGAGCGACAGCTCGGATACCTGCAAGCTGGGAAGCATCGGAAGTCATAACATCACAGCGGCCGGCAAAAAAAGCTTTGGAAAGTTCAGCTGTGTTTTCGATGACGACAGGGCTCATTTCCATTTTGTTGAAGCGGAAATAGTCAGCTACATTCTGTTCGGTGGTGGTTCCGGGGAGAACGCAGACTGTTGCCCCATCAAGTTCTTTTGCACTTTTCACTTCGAGCTTTTTAGGAATAAGAAAACCTTGTCCGTCGTAGTAATTTACCTGAACAAAATCAAGTCCGAGGTCAGTGTCGCGGCTTAGAGTCTGGGTTGCATTTCTGGTCAGTACATCAATTTCGCCGGATTGCAGCGCTGTAAAACGTGTTTTAGCAGTGAGAGGGGTGAATTTAATCTTATCGGCATCTCCAAAGATCGCAGCAGCTACAGCCCTGGCAGTATCGACATCAAGTCCTTTCCACACGCCTTTCTCGTCAGGTTTTGCGAATCCAAAGAGATCACCATTGACACCTGCCTGAACAAAACCTTTGGCTTTTACATCATCAAGAGTCGCTGCCATGGCAACCCCTGCACTCAAACAAAAAGCTGCGACCGCTGTAGGAACAACCCACTTAAATTCTTTCATTGAACATGCCTCCTTGTAAATTGACTATATGATGACTCCTTCAAGACTGTTCGAGACAGTCGTTCTTCTTTTTCTCACCTTATTCGGTAGGTAATCCAGCATAATTAGGAATGATCGATGATCTCAGAAATATTGTATAGTTATTCCATGAGTACCATTACTGTCAAGATATTTGCTATTGTATCGGTAATATATATTGAAAACACATGTTTTAGAGTGGCATTGGGAAATGATAATTTCTTTCATTCTACTGTGGAGTCGGAGTAAATTGATTGTGAGATATATGTTGGATGAGTTCGTCAGGATGAAAATCAAGAAAACCGAACAGGTATTTCTCTAACTCAAGAGACTTGCTGAAGTTTTTTTGAATGAGTTGTTCCTTGACGGGATTATTGTCTCCGTATCGCTTGAGGATATACTCAAGCCTTCCCGCAAGAGAAACCACTTGATCATGACGGACACGTTTGTCGGAATAATACACCATTTCCTTGGTTCCGAAAATTCCCTTAACATATTGATCTTGGGCGAAACATTTCAGGACTACATGTTCGGCGACAACTTCACTTAATTTTGGATATCCGAGTTCAAGGCATATTTGTCGGCCAACTTCGGCATGATGGCAATGGGTTTTTATACAGAGTGTTTTGGCAATGTCATGAAGCAATGCACCAGCAATGACTTCTTCTTTGTCCGGAAGAGGACCTGCGCTTTTTCCAGTTCTGTAAAGATCATCAACAAGAGCTTCGGCAACCCGCGCGACCATAAATGAATGTGCGCGGATATTGTCATACATTTGAAACCGGTCATGGAGCTCAAGACATTGGTTTATTGAAGGAATGTTTTTTGCCATGATGATCCTGCAAACCTGACAAGCCGAAATTATCTACTGCTCAATTCATGAACCGCCTCTACTGCAATTTTTGCCTGTTCGGGTGGGGTGAATTGGTGAATACCATGGCCCAGATTAAAAATGTGTCCATGCGCGTCCTTTGCTCCTTCCAGTAAACGACCGATTCGCTGCCGCAGCTGATCCTTTGGCAGTAACAGGGAAAAAGGATCAATGTTGCCCTGAACCGCTTTTTTACCTACTCTTTTTATGGCGTCGCCAATATTAATTCGCCAATCGAGACCAATCACGTCGGCGCCGGAAGCAACTGAAAGATCGAGCAATGTAGCGCCATTATTGGCAAAATAAATAAGTGGAATATCATATTCTTTTAATGCGGCAAGAATCCTTTGTACATAGGGCAGGGCAAACTCGCTAAAATCGCATGGTGCAAGTATTCCAGCCCAGCTGTCGAAGAGTTGCAGAGCCTGCGCTCCGGCTCTGGCCTGGGCCTGCATATAGAGAATGGTGCTCGCAGTAATTTTTTCCATGAGCTGATGGAACAAACCGGGTTCAGTGAACATCATTTTCTTGGTTTCCCAGAAAACCTTGGAGGAGCCGCCTTCAATGAGATAGGTAGCACAGGTAAAGGGAGCTCCGGCAAAACCAATGAGTGGCACTTTCAATTCCTTGCGCAGTAACCTGATTGTCTCCATGACAAAGCCTGTTGCATCATCTGCATCTGGAATTATTAATTTATCAAGTGCGGCCTGATCGCGAATGGTTTCCTCAAAAATTGGCCCTCGTCCTTCATGAAATTCAAGTGGGGCTCCCATGGCCTCCATGAGAATCAGGATGTCTGAAAAAAGTATTGCTGCATCCATGCCGAGGAGGTCAACCGGTTGGAGAGTGACTTCGACACAGAGTTCAGGAGATTTGCAGAGTTCGAGAAAAGTAACATTGCCGCGGATCTTCTGGTACTCGGGCAGGTATCTTCCAGCCTGACGCATCATCCAGATTGGGGTATAATCGGTTTTTTCACCGCGGCATGCTTTGAGAAAGGTATTGTTCATAGGAGGCTCGTGTTGGTTGAGTGATAGTTGAATATTGTTTTGATTCCGGTCAACAGTTATTCGGCTGAATCTTTAAGAACAATTTGTCGGGGTACATAACTGCAAAAGGGTTCCTGGGCGAGAAAGTCTCCGGTCATAGAATAAGCTCTGGCCCGACATCCACCGCACACTCCGACATACTCACACTTTCCACAATTGTCTTTATACCCTTTAAAATCGCGAAGTTGAAGGAAAAGCTTTGATTCCTCCCAGATTGTTTTAAAAGGCGTTTTTTTGACGTTGCCAGCAGATTTGGCAAAATAGCTGCACGGCTGCACTTCCCCATCGACATCAATGAGGCAGATGAGTTGTCCGGCAAGACAACCTTTGGAACCGCCGGTGGAAAACTGCAGACTTCTGCGCTTGTGTTTTTCCCCCTCTTCTTTATCTTTCTGACGAACGATGCGGTAGTAATGGGGGGCACAGGTCGGGCGCATCAAAAGTTCATTTTCCTGTTTTTCTACCTCATAATGCCATTGTAGTATTTCGTCATAAACATCTTCCGGGATCAATTCTTCCATGATATCTTCGCCCCTGCCTGTTGGTACAATCATGAACATATACCAGGCGGTTGCACCGAGACTTTTGACGAGTTGGTAGATCTCAGGGATTTCCTGACGATTCCGCACGGTAAAAGACGAATTGACAAGAAAAGGTATGTCGTATTTTTTAAAAAGGCGGATGGCATTCATGGTTCCATCAAAGGCACCCTGTTGGTTACGAAAATTGTCGTGGGTCTCTGCTTTTGCGCCATCCAGGCTGAGAGATACCATTTTGATATGGGCGTCTTGTATTTTACGGCAAATATCATCGGTAACCAGGGTGCCATTAGTGGCAAGGCACATCCGAAACCCTTTATTGGTACCATATTCAGCAATATCAAAAACATCTTCGCGCAAAAGCGGCTCACCGCCGGAGAGTACCAGGACCGGGCTGGCGTAAGTAGCAATATCGTCCATGATTGCTTTTGCTTCGTCGAACGAGAAATCAGGATGCCCAGCTGCATCCGCTACTGAAGATGAACGACAGTGAACGCATTTAAGATTGCAGCGTCGGGTGATTTCCCAGGCTATCCATTTCGGTTGAAAATCCATAAAACTACTCCAGAGGGATGTTGCACTTATTCGGCAGAAAAACGGCAATAAATTAATATGAGATCCGGAACTTGGTTTATTTCATGATAAAACCGGCTCTCAAGTAGAAAAAAACATATACCTTCAAGGTTGTAAATAGTAAGTATTTTGCATGGGAAATAAAGTGATTGTCCCATTGTGTAAAAAAAGCTCGTTGCTGTGCCTGTTTTTTTGCCTGACTGGCATGTTCAAAGCTTATTGCAGGATTGAAGAAGAAAAGGTTAAAACTGGTCTGGATGGATAAATTCCTCTGCTGTTGAACTTTATAATTTACTTTAAATAGCGTATATTACGATCCGGTTTTAGCTCTATGCGAAAACGAACCCGGTAGATTTTCAATTATTTGAATCAATCAAACATTTCTGCTTTGCGGTTGTCCGTTGTATATCTATGCAGGATCATGATAAAAGGAAAAATATGTTAATTTCACCATACGCAATTGCCAGTCCTGAAGGCGAGACCATTCTCAACAACCTGCTTGATCGTTTCCAGGCTGCTGATGATTCCTGCAGACTGTCTGTTTTAGAAATATTAGAAGCCGTCAAAAACAATAAAGATGAAGCGGTTTTAGCCTATAGTCGCAAATTTGATGCTCCGAATCTTGCTGCAGAGCAGTTGCAGGTGAGCGGCAGGGAACTGCAAGAGGCTTATGAGCTGGTCGATGAAGATTTTCTCGATTCTCTCGGCAGGGCCATTGAAAGAATCCAGTCTTTTCATGAGAGGGAAATGGAAGATTCCTGGATGCAGACAAGAGAAGACGGGACCATCGTTGGCAGACTTGTTCGTGCCGTAGATTCTGCAGGCCTTTATGTACCCGGTGGGAAAGGAGGATCCACTCCCCTGGTCTCCTCTGTTTTAATGAACGGCATTCCGGCTGGGATAGCAGGTGTTCACCAGAGAGTCATGGTTACTCCGCCAGGTGAGGATGGTTCCGTTAGTCCGCATCTGCTGGTTGCCGCTCAGGAAATAGGCATTACTGAAATATATAAAGCAGGATCCGCCTGGGCTATTGCGGCTCTGGCCTATGGTACTGAGACAATTCCGAAAGTAGATGTCATTGTCGGACCGGGCAACCAATATGTTACTGAAGCAAAACGGCAGGTATCGGGCATGGTACGCATCGATATGATTGCCGGACCGTCCGAAGTGCTGATTGTTGCCGATTCTACTGCAAAAGCTGCCAGTGTGGCCGCCGATATGCTGGCCCAGGCTGAGCATGATCCTCTTGCTCTTGCAATTCTTGTTACCACCCATGAACCACTTGTCGGAGAAGTACTGCTCGAGCTTGAAAGACAGCTGCCTCTCCTTGCCAGAGAAGACATTGCCAGAGTCTCTTTAACTGATCATGGAGTGATCCTTTTGGCCACAGGTCTAGAAGAGGCTATTGAAGTGGCTAACGGCATTGCAATTGAACACCTTGAGCTGATGGTCGAAGATCCCTGGTCCCAGATTCCGCATATTCGTCATGCAGGAGCGATTTTCCTTGGCAGCAATACACCGGAAGCAGCGGGCGATTATTTTGCCGGGCCAAACCATGTGCTGCCGACTATGGGAACAGCGAGATTTGCATCAGCTCTGGGGGTGGAGACATTTTTGAAAAAGAGCTCAATTATCAGTTATTCTGCAGGCGCCCTCGCTGCAGATGGTGAGCATATAATGAGGTTAGCAAAACTCGAAGGATTGAGTGGTCATGCCGCCTCTGTTGCTGTTCGGCTTGAGAAATAATGTTTGATTTTAGGCAGCGGCTGGAAACAGGACTGAAAACTCTGGGGCTTGAAATATCTTCTGAAGCCTTTGACCGGTTGACCGTATATTTCAGTGAATTGAAAAAATGGGGCAGCAAGGTCAACCTGATTGCTAAGTCTACCAGTGATGAACATATCGTCGAAAACCATTTTCTTGATTCCCTCACTCTTTTACCGTTTCTTGATGGAGATCAGACACGTCTTCTGGACATCGGTACCGGAGCAGGCTTTCCGGCTCTTATTTGTAAGGCTTCCAGGCCTGATCTTGCTGTAACTCTCGTTGAACCACGCTCAAAAAGAGTAAGTTTTCTCGGGCATATGGTCAGAACACTTGCTTTGGAACAGGTAAAGATACTTTCCTGCCGGGTGGAAGATGAGGAGCAGCTGCCTTCGACTTCGGATTTTACCCACATAACCGCAAGGGCAGTAACCGAGATTGGTCCTTTTTTACAGATGGTTGAACGTTTTTCCCCATCCCGCTCTCAGCTTATTTGCATGAAGGGGCCTAAATGGCAGGAGGAACTTACAGCGGCATCGAAAATTCTTGCTCAATCCTCGTTTAGGCTGGAGCGTGTTGTGGAGCGTACATTGCCGTTTTCAGGTGCTGAACGAAGAATTTTAATATTTTGCAGTAAATAAACATAATTTGAAAAATACAGGGTGAACTAATGAAAGAAATTGCAGTACTAGCCGGCGATGGTATTGGTCCCGAAGTCATGAAAGAGGCAATCAAGGTCCTCGATTCCGTGCAGAAGGAGTTCTCGTTCGAACTCTCCTATAAATTTGCGGATGTAGGGGGAATTGCCATCGATAATCATGGTGAGGCTTTGCCTTCATCGACTCTTGCATTGTGTGAAAAGAGCGATGCCATCCTGTTTGGTTCAGTAGGCGGCCCGAAGTGGGAAAACCTTCCTCCGGAAAAACAGCCGGAACGTGCAGCGCTTTTGCCGCTTAGAAAACATTTTGATTTATTTTGCAATTTCCGGCCGGCTAAAGTTTTTAAGTCTCTGACATCAGCCTGTCCTCTTCGCGCCGACATCATTGGTGAAGGGTTTGACATACTGTGTGTCCGCGAGCTGACCTCCGGTATTTATTTCGGTACCCCGAAAGGCAGAGAAGGAAGCGGTGCGGACGAGCGGGCTTTTGATACCATGGCGTACAAACGATCAGAAATACAGAGGATAGCCAGAATGGCGTTCGATGCTGCTCGTCTCAGGCGAGGCAAGGTTACTTCTGTTGATAAAGCCAATGTGTTAACTACCATGGTGCTTTGGCGAGAAGTAGTAATTGAAATTGCCAAAGAGTATCCGGACGTGAAGCTGAATCACATTTACGTGGACAATGCCACTATGCAGCTCGTTCGTGATCCTCATCAGTTTGACGTCATGCTGTGTGGAAATATGTTTGGCGATATCATTTCCGATGAGGCGGCCATGCTCACAGGTTCCATGGGGCTGCTGGCTTCCGCCTCGCTCAACAGTGACAGATTTGGTCTCTATGAGCCCGCAGGCGGCTCAGCACCTGATATTGCCGGCAAAGGGATAGCCAATCCTATTGCCGAAATTCTTTCAGCTGCCATGATGCTGCGTTACAGTTTTGGAATGGATACGGCCGCGGAAGCCATTGACAATGCCGTTGCTGCAACTTTGGAAAAAGGAATCCTGACAGCCGATCTGACAAGTGATAAATCGAACGCTGTGGGTACCGCAGAAATGGGTGACGCTATTGTTAAAGAATTGGAAAAATGATAGCCTTGTAAAAATATAAAATGTTGGAGACAAACTCCAGTCCGCATTTCTCATCAGTTCAGGCGGACTGGTTGAATAGAAGCCTTCATCTGTGTTATGCAGGAGTATACCCATTATTACACAGATGAAGTTTTGTTACGATGCCATCAATTTTATGTGTTCGGGGATATTCATGACTAAAAAGGACAACGTCATTCTGGTTGCAAATGAGGCTTCGACTGAATTGGGCTATAGATTGGCAGAACGCCTTTGGATGCCATTCACCGAGATGGAGCACAAAAGATTTGCCGATGGTGAAACGTATCATGCTTTTCCCGAATCTATTGATGGGAAAGATCTGATCATTTTGGGGGTGACACATAATGATAGTTCTCATCAGGAATTACTTGACCTGATTTCGGGAGGGAGATTTTGGAATGCATCTTCTATTAATGTCATCATTCCGTTTCTCGGCTATTCGACAATGGAAAGAACTAAGCCTAACACCCACGAAATCCCAAAAGGAATCACCCGTACCAGGCAGATTTTCCGGGCCAGACCTAATTATGTAGCCTTTGTGGATCTGCATTCAGAGGCTGTTTTACATGCTCATGCAGGAGAAATTCGGACAAAACATATCTGGTCGGATGAGCTGGTAGTTGCAAAGATAAAAGCCAGTGGGCTCACCGATTATGTGCTTGTTTCTCCTGATTACGGGTTTTCGAAGAGAGTGGCAAGACTGGCAAGTTTACTTAACTGTCCACATACCGCAGCAGATAAGGACCGGTACGATACTGATAAAACTATTGTTAGTCAGGTGTCAAGTGTCGTGAAAGGTAAAACGGCTATAATCTGTGACGATATGATACGCACCGGGGGTTCTATATTGCAGACAGCAAACAGGTGTCTTGAGGCTGGTGCAAAAAAGGTGTTTGCCCATGCAACGCATCTTGTCATGGCCGGTGATTCTGTAGAAAAATTCAGGGGAGGGCCCATTTCGAAAATAATAGGCTCAGACACTTATCCAGGGAGAATCGGTGATGATCTTTTCGATGTATATTCTGTGGCACCACTCTTAGCTGAAGTAATCGAACAACACCTGAACATCTGATTGTGAGCAGCTCATTGCGGCTGATAATTCTATAAAGGGCGGCTCTTTCAGCTAACCCGCATTTCTCATGAACATTATGTTGATTTTCAAAATTTATTTATTTTTCAAGAGGTTCGACATTGTTTCAAGTTTCTCTAAATCAACACAATGTTCACCAAAGGTCAGTCCATGCGGCGCCATCTTCGTCAGTATTTTGCCAGTAAACATAGCCTACTATGGTTCACTACCAAAAAC
>JBARUR010000140.1:0-17413 GCA_049645845.1 Desulforhopalus sp.
GAACTATAGTTGCCTATGTTCATTGCTTCAGCGACGAAAGAGACGCGGTGAGATCGGCTGGCCTTTGGTGAACATTGTGAAAATTTCAGATTTAAAAAGTGAAAACCTAGCATATTGAAAACTCAACTATATTATGAAATTTACACAATGTTCATGAGAAATCCGGGCTAAAGGATGTAATTGTGAGGCAAGGAAGAGCGGATCATGCCACAGAACTCATAAAAAATACTCGGAAAGAATATAATATATCATTAAACCCTGGCTGAGACCAAGGAGCATGTCCTTAAAAAATATCTCAAACAGAGCAACAAAATACAAATTAAAAGCGCAGACAGAATGAAAAAGAATTCATTTCTTCCTGCCTGCTTTGTATTGTTCTATTCGACTTTTACAATTCGATTTTTTGCTCCATCCATCAGACGCGTTTTTTCCACAATTGCTCTGGAATGTTTTCCAGCAGCCACTTTTCCCGCTTTATCAAAAACCTCCATCTCAAAGAGATACAATTTGCCCTCCGGTTCAAGAAAAGTTGCAACAACTCTAACCTCCTCTCCCACCGGGGTTGGTGCGAAATGTTTGATATCAACCCCAACACCTACGGAGAGTTCCCCCGATTTTAATAAAGGTTTCATCAACCTGGCCGCTGAAACCTCCATAAGTCCAATCATTCTTGAAGTTGCCAATACCTCCGGAAATGAATCCTCGCTATCTACCGCTACTTCACTGGCCAGATCTTTCTGCAATACGGTATAGATAATTTCTCCCTTTGCACCGTTTTCCATGCTGGTCTCTCCTCTTTTCTGAATGAATGATCAAAATGACCTACGCTGCCTTAACTGATAAGAATGTGGCTACGTTCTCGGTTTTCCAACGCACTTCCTTCCTGTATTTACTTTGATAAAAAGTCGATGTAAAGCTGAACTACAAAGTTAGAGAAGCGAAAGTAGTCCATAGTTTTGAAAAGGTCCTGTAAATATAGACAGAATCACCTGCCTGCAACGACTTTCGATACCCGAAACTGATTTTCATGATACTTCGGGACAAATTCTATATGATGCTTGCAATCCCAACGTGTGTAGTTTAGGCTCTGGTAGATTTTTATAATAACTCCCCAACTTTGTTAGTCTTTATAAGGAGAGTAGATTTTATTAATCATTTTTTTATTAGCGCTATACATGGCGTTTGCTCTTACCGATACATGGTCAACTGATATGATAACAAAACTATTTAAAACAATTGACAAAGTCTTACTGCACATTGAAGAGTGGTCACTTTTCACTGCAGTCTGTGTGGCTCTTTTCACAGCAATGGCTAATGTCATTCTGCGCAAAACCACCAATGATTTGAGCCTTTATTGGTCTGACGAAGTTGTGCGAAAGGTTATCTATTTTTCGACTTATATTGGCTGTGTTGCCGCAATTCGAAGCCGTTCTCTTATTCGTATCGACGCTCTTCCGCAATTGCTGCCGATCCTTAAAAAGCCACTCACCATTTTCTCCCATTGTGTTGTACTCCTCTTTTCCGCGGTAATGATCTACCTTGGGATGCAAATGACGATCATGATGTACAATGATGAATACGCCCGATCGGCTACCCTGCAAATCCCCGAATATTATTTTTATGCAATACTCCCGATAATGGGTGTAATGATGTTTCTTCGCACACTTATCGTTATGCGGGAAGACTGGATCGGCACACAAGACGTTACCGGGAGGCCGTAAATGGACAACAGCTATCTTCTTATTTTTGCCCTTTTATTAGGCTGCCTGGCATCGACAATTCCGGTGTTTATGGCCCTTTTCTTCACAGGTACAATAGGTCTGGTCTACCTGGTGGGTATCGATCCTCAGATTGTCATTGAAGTACTCTATCGCAGCATGGACAAATTTGCCCTGGTTGTCGTTATGTTCTTTGTTCTTTGCGGCAATATCATGACAACAGGAACTATTGTCCAGAAATTGATAAAGACAGCCAATGTCATGGTGGGTTTTTTACCGGGTGGTCTGGCAATGGCCGGAATCCTGGCCTGCGGTTTTTTTGGTGCCATCTCCGGTTCAACTGTTGCCACCGTCGTAGCTATCGGGGGATTCATGATTCCGGCGCTCATCGAAAATAAGTATGACGAGAGATTTTCCGTTGGTCTCATGACCACCGCACCTATTCTTGGTGTTATCATCCCCCCCTCCATTGCCATGATCCTCTACGCTATGGTCAGCAACGACCAGCTTGAGGCGCTTTTTCTTACCGGTTTTATCCCTGGAGTCATCATCATGTCAGCGATGAGTCTCTATGCTTATATTGTCTGTAAGAAAATGGGCATGGAACAGCGACCGCGGCCATCATTGAATGAAGTTTTAGCAGTATTAAAGGAGAGCATTTGGGCTCTTATGCTGCCTGTGCTTATTTTTGGCGGCATTTATTCAGGTTTGTTTACCGCAAATGAAGCGGCTGTTGTGGCTTGTTTTTATGCTTTTTTTGTTGAAATAGTCCTTCATCGAGACATGAAACTGCGCGATGTCAAGGAAGTGGTCGTTTCTTCGGCGGTCACCTCGGCAACATTACTTATCATTGTCGCCGGCGCTTCAGTTTTCGGAGAATATCTCACTTTTGAACAGATACCAGGTAAAATCGCCACTGTAGTCGTCGACAATATTTCATCCCCCTGGGTATTTTTGCTGGCGGTAAACATCCTGCTGCTGTTTATCGGCATGTTCATGGACATCATTTCAGCAACTCTTATTCTTACTCCTATTTTCCTGCCGCTCTTATCGAAATTCGGCATCGACACAATGCATTTCGGTCTCATCATGACTATTAATCTCGGTATAGGATACTGTACACCGCCACTGGGGGTCAGCCTTTATATCTCCGGCGCGACAATTGATCGGGATATTGTTTATGTAACGAGGGCTGTTCTGCCGTTTTTGGCAATCCAAATCGCCATTTTATTGATGCTGACCTTCTGGCCGGACCTTGTTTTATTACTTCCGCGTTTGGTGTATGGCTGATAGAGATCCCCTTAATCCGGGGTCTAGGTAACGTTTCTGATGAAATCGGGAGGTGAACATGATACCGAAAATTTTAGTTCCAATTGACGATTCGCCCACAGCCCAAAAGACCATCGATACTATCATTAAATTAAAAGATCACTTTTCAAAACAGCTGACTCTGCTCTATGTAATCAATAGTTCTCAATTAGCTTATCGTATGATCCCTGCTTTTCAGGTGGACATGGTGAAGGAAAATGCTACAAAATCCGGCAGGAATCTTCTCAAGCGAGCCGACGAAAAACTCAAGGAAGCCGGTTTCACCAACGAACTTATGCTGGAATTCGGTGAGCCAAGAGACATCATTACCCACACTGCCAATGTTCAGGATTTTCAACTGTTAGTTATTGGTCGTCATGAAGGCGGCGGGGAAATACGAGACGTGTTATTTGGTTCGGTTGCCAATCATGTTCTACATAATGTTAGATGCCCCGTGTTGCTTTTTTAAGGCTAGGGCATGCATAACAAAGGCCATATGCCCTCATTGTGGGAGTACGGCCTTTGTTTTTTATTTTTTTACACCGAGCTACTTAATGCTCGTCCTGTTTATGACTTAGCTGCCAGATAGAGATCGTTAACCATCTCCCAGTTTATGACATTGAAAAAGGCAGCAATATATTCCGGCCTTCTGTTTTGATATCGGAGATAATATGCATGCTCCCACACATCAAGGCCGAGTAGTGGCGTTTTTCCCAAACTCAGCGGACTATCCTGATTGGCGGTGGTTATTATATCCAGTTGTCCCTTGTCATAAACCAACCAGGCCCAACCACTTCCAAAAAGCATTGCGGCACTATTGGAAAATTCCTCTTTAAAGCTGTCAAGACTGCCAAATTTTTTACCAATTGCTTCGACGGCAGGACCGCTGACCACAACATCTTTTTTTAGTGTTGGCCAGAAAAAACTATGATTGGCGTGACCACCACCATGATTGCGAACAGGCGTACGAATATCGTCCGGAATTTCTCCAAGACTCCCGACCAACTGCTCCACGGTGAGGCTTTCAAGGGACGTTTGGCCTTTCAGGGCTGCATTAAGCTTATCGACATAGGTTTGATGATGCTTGGTATGGTGAATTTCCATAGTTTTCGCATCGATATATGGTTCAAGCGCATCATACGCATAAGATAAATCAGGTAATATATGAGTCATCGAATTTCCTCCTTCTTAATCAATAATGATTACAGGTGAAACACAACGATCATTTTGGACTCCGATTATATTTCTAGAATCACTACAGTTTTTCGGACTCCAAAATATCGGCATGTACATACATTGTGAGACGAGATGTCGGAATGTCAATCCTTCGATATTATAAGTTTTTCAGATGAATTTATAAGGGAACCAGAAATGATCAACCTCTTCACCTACGGATCACTGATGTGCAGTGATATCATGATCAAAGTATCCGGCTGCCATGCAGATTTCAGCCCGGCACGCCTCAACAATTTTTTCCGCTCAAACATTCGCGATAGAGAGTATCCCGGTATTACACCAAGATCAGGAGCTATGGTCACAGGTGTTCTTTATCACAATCTTTCTTTCGAAGCGGTACAACGTCTGGATGTTTTTGAGGGCGAATTATATCAGCGGCAGTTTGTGGAAGTTATAACTGAACGTCATGGAATGCTCAAGGTGATGACGTATGTGATCAAATCTCAGTACAGAAATTTATTAACTGATGAAGAATGGAGTTTTAATTATTTTCTTGCCGTTGGTAAGAAAAGGTTTGAGGAGTCATACTTTGGGTTTCAAGATTGCCAGGAACTGTAGGAAAACTGAGCGACCTATCCCTATAACCTTGCACCATAAGAAAAATCGTTTTTTGTCGACAATCAACAAAGTATCAGAAATCGTCATCCCGGCGCACAGAGTCAGCAGTAAATGCAGGAAGGCAAACAGCTATATATTCGGCGCCTTCTTCAGTGGGAGTACTATATTGAACCCACTCACCTGATTGTATGATGATGGCTTGCCCGGCTTTCACTTCATGAACCCGTTTCTTCGTGGTTACGTGCAACATACCTTTTAAAACCACAGTATATTCAGAAAATTCGGCTACTTGCCCAGGCTCAAGCCAACCGGATGGGCTTCGCATGCGTGCTATACTCACTTCCGGGGTATTTGAGTTCACCGAACCGATAAACTCTTCTATCATTTTTGGTTTGTTGCCCACAGCTTCTATGACTATAGGTTGATCGATAAACTGGGCCATCTTTTCGCACCTCCGTTTCTTGTAAAGCTAATTTTTATCAGCGTCACTCAGCTTAGTACCCTTGAGATGGGGATATGGAAAAACACTAAATCGTCGTTTTGCTTATCAGCACTTTGAGGCCAAGCAATACCATAGCACCCCCAAGCAATCGGTCGATCCAATGTCCTGCTTTTTGGAACCTGCTGTTCACCGAAGGAATGGAAAGCACCATTACTACAAAAGAAAACCAGCATAATTGTATCAGCATAATCCAAAAACCGAAAATGGCGATGAGATAGAGAGACATATCAGGTGAGAGAATCAATGTAAAAAGTGACAGAAAATAGATAGGTGCTTTGGGATTAAGAGCATTGCAAAGAAACCCGGCGCCTATAGTTTTAAGAGCAGTAGAACTTGAAGGATGTTTTGCTGAATGCTTTATTCCCTGTATTTTCTCTCCAGGCAATGCTCTGGATTTCATTCCTTTTATACCGAGATAGATAAGGTAACTCCCGCCAAGGATTTTCACCCACCACAATAGATCGGAAGAATGGGCAACGATCGCAGCAAGACCGAAAGCTGAATAGGCGATATGAACGGAAAGACCAAGGGATATTCCTAAACTGCAAAGCAACCCGGTTCTTTTGCCGTTTGTGAGTGTTTGCTGCGAAACAAAAACGAAATCAGGTCCCGGCGATGCTGCAGCAAGTGTATGGACCATTGTCAGTACCAGTAAACCATGCACAATATCCACGATCAAGCTCCAAACCGCCTGGCTAATATCCAAGGTCAGTTATAAAGAATAGTCTTAAACACGCCATGATCTGAAATGATCAAGCAAAACGATTTAAATGCGAGATACAATACATTTTCCAGCAACAAAACAAATATAGAGGTTTTACGACGCCATCACAGTTGACGCTTATCGATGACCCTTGAACCTTTTCCGTTGAAACGTTCAAGGGATCGATCTTCGACCAGCTTAATCTGTACTCCAATGCCAAGTTCAGAAGCAAGACGTTTTTTGATGGTTTCGACCAGAGCGCGCTGTTTCTTCATTTCATCAAAGAAAATCGATTCAACGACCTCAACCATGACCGTCAATTTATCCTCGTTATTTTCGCGCTCTACAATCAGGCGATAATGGGGTTCAGTTCCTTCAATCTCAAAAAGCACCGATTCAATCTGAGTCGGAAAAACATTAACACCTTTTATGATCAGCATATCGTCTGATCGTCCCATCATCCGGCTCATACGTACAAAAGTTCGACCACAGGGACATGGCTCAGGGAGTAAACGAGTCAGGTCCCGTGTACGATAACGGATTACCGGAAAGGCCTCTTTGGTAAGAGTGGTAATCACAAGTTCCCCTACTTCACCCGGAGCAACAGGTTCAAGGGTTTCCGGATCAAGTACCTCAATGAAGAAATGGTCCTCATTTACATGCAGGCCGTTGCATTCGGCACACTCCCCCGCAACTCCAGGGCCCATAACCTCCGACAATCCATAATTATCAGTTGCCCTTATCCCCAGCCGCTCATTAATTTCGAACCGCATGGCCTCGGACCAGGGCTCAGCACCAAATAACCCATAGCGCAAGGACAAGCCATTGGGATTTATTCCCATATCCATCATTACATCAGCCATTTTTAAAGCATAAGACGGGGTACAGACCAAAGCAGTTGTTTTAAAATCCTGCATAATCTGTATCTGCCTTTTGGTATTACCGGCAGATATTGGGATAACCGAAGCACCTAATCTCTCAGCACCGTAATGCAGTCCAAAGCCACCGGTAAAGAGTCCGTAACCAAAAGCAATCTGGATCACATCATCGGGAGTTACTCCTGCTCCGCAGAGAATCCTGGCCACTAGATCCGCCCAGGTACTGATGTCTTTTTTACTGTAGCCGACAACCGTTGCCATCCCGGTTGTCCCGGAAGATGAATGCACCCGGACTACATCTCTCAGCGGCACTGCAAACAGTCCGTATGGATAGTTGTCGCGAAGATCCTGCTTCAAGGTGAAAGGATAATCCCGCAAATCATCCAGCGAAATTATCTTCTCCGGGTCAAGATGCAACTCGTTGAACTTATTTCTGTAAAACGGCACATTGGTTGCTACCCTCTTGAGGGTTTTTTTCAACCGCAGAAGCTGCAGTTTTGCAAGATCCGCACGCGGCAGACATTCTTCTTCTTTTTGCCAGTACATTGGTTGATAATAGTTAAGATTTTGATGGTTTTCTGTTTACAATTCGCAAATCTGCTCTCTGGATAAAATCGTAAATCCATCATTTTTCAGTGCGGCAATAGCCTCTTCCGTCTTCTCAAAACGGAAGATCAACACCGCATTCTCGCCTGTTTTATTAACAAAGGCATACATATACTCAACATTAATGTTGGCATTATGAAGACACTTCAATACATTTGCCAGCCCACCGGTTTTATCTTCTACCTCAACGGCGATTACAGTACTCTTGCCAACTGTAAAACCGTTTTCCTTGAGAACAGTCTTTGCCTTTTCGACCTTATCAACTATCAATCGTAAAATTCCGAAATCTGCAGTATCGGCGACGGAAAGAGCCCGGATGTTTATATTGTTTTGTGCAAGGACAGCAGTGATTTCTGCCAGTCTTCCTGATTTATTTTCGAGAAATACGGCAATTTGTTCTACCAGCATGTCAACCTCCTTCGCTCAGATTTTACGCCTGTCGATAACCCGCTGCGCCTTTCCTTCACTGCGCTGGATGGTTTTCGGTTCAACCAGTTTCACCTTACAGGTTACTCCAAGCAGATCTTTAATTTCCTTCTGGATATGTTTGGTCAGATTTTCCAGCACCCTGATTTCATCGGAGAACACTCCTTCACTCACCTCGACCTGAACCTGCATAGTATCCAGATTCCCTTCCCGGTCAACAACGATCTGGTAATGAGGCTCAACCCCGTCAACTCCCATAAGAACATGCTCAACCTGGGATGGAAAAACATTGACTCCGCGAATAATCAGCATGTCATCCGTCCGGCCTGTCACTTTTTCCATACGAACGAGGGTCCGGCCACATTCACAGGGTTCATAAAAAAGCCTGGAAATGTCTTTGGTACGGTATCGAATGATCGGAAATGCCTCTTTAGTAAGAGTAGTGAAAACCAATTCACCCTTTTCACCCGGAGGAAGAACTTCTCCGGTCTCAGGATCAATGATCTCCGGCAGGAAATGATCTTCAAAAATGTGCATGCCCCTGGTGGTGTGCAGGCATTCCTGGGCAACACCTGGTCCCATGACTTCGGAAAGTCCGTAAATATCAGTCGCCTTGAGGTTTAATTTGCGCTCAACCTCCTCACGCATATTTTCACTCCATGGTTCCGCCCCGAAAATCCCCACCCGCAGGGAGAGTGATTTAGGATCGACATCCATAGTGTCCATTGCCTCGGCAAGATTGAGGGCGTAGGAAGGAGTCGACAGCAAAACGGTAGAACCAAAATCCTTCATTATATTGATCTGCCGCTTGGAGTTACCGCCGGAAACAGGAATGACGGTGGCACCAAGCCGTTCGATTCCATAATGGGCACCGAGACCGCCGGTGAACAAGCCATAACCATATGCGTTGTGCACCATGTCCCCTTTGGTAGCACCAGCGCAGCAGAGTGCTCTGGCCATTACATTGGACCAGGTTTTGATATCGTTGGCTGTATAACCGACAACAGTCGGCTTGCCGGTGGTTCCGGAAGAAGCATGCACCCGCACAACCTCGTCAAGAGGCACGGTGAAAAGCCCGAAAGGATAATTATCCCGGAGGTCGTCTTTAACCGTAAAAGGTAGTTTGGCCAGATCGGCAAGTGTCTGAATGTCATCCGGTTTTACCCCGGCTGCATCCATTTTGCGCCGATATGGTTCAACAGTGCGATATACCCGGGCGACCAGATGCTTAAGGCGTCGCAACTGGATGGATTCCAGCCCCACGCGGGGCAGTGTCTCGATCTCTTCTTCCCAATATATTACTGACATATCCTGTCTCCCTGCTTACTTGCCGACTGTGCTGACTGTACGCCCAGCTGCAAAGGCCTTCAGATTAACATCACGGAACCGCTCCGGCACCCGGGCACGGATTACCTCTTCATACACACTTGGCTCGATGGGTAAAAAGGCTGAAAGTGCTCCCACCATGACGACGTTGGCAGTCTTAATCTCGCCGACTTCCCGGGCAATATCAAAAGCATCAACCGGCACCACGACAATATCCCGTTCTATCAGATGCCTGAGAACATCTTGTGGATATTCAGCCTGCCCGGTGGCAACAGACGGGGGCAGAATCTTCTGGGTATTGACGATTACCTTGCTCCCTTTATGAAGATAAGGAAGATATCGAACTGCTTCCATCATCTCAAAAGCCATCTGGATATCAACACAACCAGGTTCGATCAGTGGAGAATAAACCTTTTTGCCGTAACGCAACTGAGCGGTAACCGAACCGCCGCGCTGAGCCATCCCATGTACCTCACTTTTTTTGGCATCGTATCCAGCCGACAGCAAGGCATAGACCGTTATTTCACTGGCCAGCAGAATCCCCTGCCCTCCAACCCCTGAAAAGAGGATATTTCCCGTATCTTCCATTACTTTCTCTCTCCTCTGGTGATGGCGTTGAATTTACAGAGCGATGCACATTGACCACAGTCATTACAAAGAATTTCATCGATCTTGGAAATACCTTTTTGAGTTTTTCGATAACCGCGTTCCTCAGCCTCGCCCTCGGCAAAGGAAGTCCAGCTGATAGCCGGACATCCAAGACGGATGCATGACATACAGCCGACACAGTTTTCCTGGTTGGTAAAATAAGAAACCGGCTTGCGTTCTTTCATCTCCGGGAGCAGTACACAGGGAGCTTCGGAGATAACAACAGAGGGCTCACGCAATTCAACAGCTTCCTTTAATATTTTCCTGGTCTCTACCACGTCATGGGGATTTACCTTATAGACATGCTTTACCCCGACTGCCCTGCACAAAGCTTCGAGATCAAGGGAATTGGCCGCTTCTCCTTTGATATTATACCCGCTTGCCGGATTCTGCTGCTGCCCGGTCATGGCGGTAATACGGTTATCCAAAATAATGAGGGTTGCGGCGGAATTATTATAGACCGTATTAATCAGTCCCGTAATGCCGGAGTGGACGAAGGTCGAATCACCAATAACTGAAACCACCTGGTTATATCCATCCTCACCCAGGGCTTTGGCCATGCCATGGGCAATAGGTACCGAAGCCCCCATACAGACACAGGCATCCATAGCCGACAGCGGCGGCAGAAAACCCAGGGTATAACAGCCGATATCACCTGAGACAAAAACTTTCATACGGGAGAGATTGAAAAAAATTCCCCGATGAGGGCAACCGGCACACATATTCGGCGGTCTATTAGGCAATTCGACCGGCTCGAATAATTCCGGTCCGGAACCAGGTTCAATCGACTGTCGAACAATTGCGGTGTTCAGCTCGCCCTGATTGGGGATGCAATCCTTACCGTGGCAATCAATACCCATGGCCTTAATATGAGTTTCCAAAAATGGATCAAGTTCTTCAACTATATACAGTTCATCAACCATGGCGGCAAAAGCCCGAATCTTTTTCTCAGGCAGAGGCCAGCACATACCGAGTTTTAAAACGGCAGCGTCAGGGAAAGCTTCTTTCACATAGAGATAGGAAACTCCGGCAGTGATGAAACCTCTTTTGGTATCACCTTCTTCCACGCGGTTAAATGATGCAGTTTCAGCTAACTCCTTGCATTTTTGCATCCGTTCTTCGACAAAAACCCGACGCTTGCGGGCAATCGCCGGCAGCATGACCAGTTTGCCGGGAATTTTGTTAATGCCGCATGCAGCATGGGATTCGAGTTTTTCTCCTTTCTCTACAACACCCTTTACGTGGGAGACGCGGGTAGTGATGCGCAGCATGACCGGAGTATCGAGATCTTCGCTCAGCTCAAAGGCAACCTTGGCGAATTCCTTAGCTTCACTCGGATCAGAAGGCTCAAGCATCGGCAGTTTAGCAGCAAAGGCGTAATTACGATTATCCTGCTCATTTTGCGAAGAGTGCATTTCCGGATCATCGGCACTGACTATCACCAGTCCACCGCATACTCCGGTATAGGAAGCGGTAAAAAGCGGATCCGCGGCCACGTTCACCCCAACATGCTTCATCGTGGCGAGGGCTCTTGCACCGGCAAAGGACGCTCCAATGGCTACTTCAAGTCCAACCTTTTCGTTTGGCGCCCACTCTGTGTACACTCCCTCGTATTGAGAGAGATTTTCCATAATCTCTGTCGATGGTGTTCCGGGATACCCCGAGGCAACTTTCACTCCGGCCTCATAGACACCAAGGGCAATTGCTTCATTGCCGGACATCCAGAGTTCGTTGTCTTTTATTTTTGTCACAATTTCTCCTGATAAATAGCAATCATTTCCTATTGATTTTCGGCTTCAACATACCTTATGTCAGCTTGTCAAGGCGGGTGTTGCATGCATTGAAATAACAGAGCAAACTACTCTGAATATCCATAATCAGGCAAGTTTTTTTTCATTCTTCATGAAAACCACAATCAATCGGTCACGTCAACATCTACCGAATTGTTACTCGCTTTACTTTGTGCCTTATTCCAGAAAACCTTTTACTCAGTTCAGGAGTGTTGATAATTATCGAGAATTTACTTTTTCTTTCCTTTGACAACGCCTATGCCAACCCTATAATATAGAAAATCCTGAATAATTTTTTGTATATACTCCAATACGTTGAAGCTAATATTTCAAGCTGTTCCCAAAGGGAGAAATCACCATGTACATCGGCAGAATCATGCATACGGACCTGATCACAGTCTCACCCAAAACGACTCTTGTTGAAGCAAAAGAACTGCTGGAAAAAAAGCAGATAGATCATCTTCTGGTGGTTAATGACAAGAAAAAACTCGTGGGCATTATTTCAGATCGGGATCTGAAGCAATATTGGGCCTCGCCGGCAACCTCTTTGTCAACTCACGAACTCCACTACCTGCTGCATAAGGTTCTGGTTTCCATGATAATGATCAAAACAGTTGTAACGGTTCCGACAAGCACGACAATCGAACGAGCCGCGTTGATCATGCAGCAAAACAGGATAAGTTCCTTACCGGTAATGGAAGATGATGAACTTGTTGGTATTATCACCAGTACAGATGTCATGGGGGTGCTGCTTCAGGCTATCGGCATCAGCGACGAGAGCGTCCGACTCAGCATCTTTGTAAAAGACAGCATCGGCAAATTGGCAGAAGTCTCGGAAACGTTGAGGGATGCAGAAGTAAATATCCAGAGCCTGTTCAGCTGGCCCGAAACGAAACATGAGGGAATAACTCAGATGGTCCTTCGGGTAAGCAACCAGGATGGAGAAAAAGCAATAAGTGCATTGGCGGAAAAGGGCTTTAAAGTTAAAAGCCAATATGAAAAAGATATCCGGCCTTTTTTACCCACCTGATATCTTTGTGATAGCGTCGTAAAAAACTTCATTTGCGCGCCTCGCAAATGAAGTTTTTTACTTAGCTATCCGAAATTTTAAGTTTTTACGAATTTATCAACGATTGATTAAAATCAACTATCCCCGCGAGCCGTAAAACAACTTCCCTCCAAGATACCCGGCAAAACCGGCAACCCCGAGGACAATCACTGCTATCCCCAGATAGATCAACCTAGACGGCGATTCCACAGCCATAACTTGCGGATCGATGAGCCGCCAAAAGACCAGAACTCCCACCAGCACCAGCACAATCAGACTACAGATAATCTTAGTGATGAAAATAGCTGTCTTTATCCCCTTATATCGTTTCTGCCATTCAATGAAACCGGTAAACAGAACCAACGGCAGTGTGACCAGGACAAAAATCAGGCTGTAGTATGCTGCAATCTCCAGGGAGATAATATTGAAATAGGCGGAAATGCCCAGAAACACTACTATCATGGGCAAAATTCCATTGGGAAAATGGACAGTTATCGGATGAAGATGGTGTTTTAAAGAAAATGCGGTAAATTTATCAAAAAGAGAAGAACGTTTTTTATCCTTCTCCACCTCCACCTTCTGCTCCGCAGGAGAATCGACTTTATCCGGTTCCACCTCTTTCAATTCATTCCCTTCCTCATCTATTTCCACGAACATCTCTTTCGGAGCATCGCAAACCGGACATTTTTCCGGAGGTTCATCTCCTGTATGCACATATCCACAAACTGTGCACCTCCACCTTCTATCCGCAGCAGCTTCAGGTTGAGGCTGAATACTTTCTTGTTCTTCTCCAGCTACTTCCTCGAACATTTTTGCCGGAGCGTCGCAAACAGGGCACTTTTCCGGAGGGGTTCCTTCTTTGTGGACATACCCACAAATACTGCACTCCCAATTACTCATATGTTACACCTCAAGGTTCAATGGATAATCTATTTCTAACATCCTCTCTTATTAAGAGAATTTGTCAGGAAGATCAAGAAGAGATAATATATCCTGACCGATTACAGCAATCAAAACGCAGGACATTGAACATGGACGGGTTTAGAAACGCCCCTCCACCCTGCATTCTCTAAGAGAATGAGTTAATTAAAGATTGATGTGAACGGAAATAATTTGGAATTAATACCGGGAATACTGGCAACTGCCGCCTGGGTTGGGACAGACTGCAAAAGCTAAAAATGAAGGATGCGGAGTGGATCACATACCGGTATCTACAGTGATCTCGACACGTCTGTTCAAAGTTCGTCCTTCCGCCGTATCGTTTCTGCCTACAGGATTTTCCTTTCCAAGTCCTTGTGTTGTAATATTTTCAGGAGGTAAATCTTGTCCCAGCAGAAAACTCTTCACCATGTTGGCTCTGAACTCAGAGAGCTTTCTGTTGTATGACTCATTACCTATTGAATCGGTATATCCGGTGATATTGACCATTGCTTCTGGATGTTCATGTAATACCGTAACCAACTCTTTCATTCTTTCTATATCAGCAATGCTAAATAAGTTAGAATCATTTTTAAAGCGTATTATCAGGGGTTCTTTAGGCAGTGGCCTGCTCATCATTTCGGGAGTTTTAATACCAGAATCACTTGTCACGCTTTGAGGTTCGGAATCCGGTTGAGGAGCAACGGGATCAGGATTTAGAGGCTCAATATCAGTTTCGGTAATACTCGAAACTTCTTCATATGGATCAGTCGGCTCATCAGAAAACACTGTACCGGGAGCGGTCATTTCCTCAGTCTTCTCGACAATAATAGGCTCTTTTGCAACTCGTGGAGCATCAGCGGAAGTGGGAGTATCTGTTATTTGATTGGTGTTTTCAGGCAAAACATTTTGATCATTTTCTCCCTTAGACTCCGATTTGGTATTTGCCGCTGTCAACTCAAAAGCACTTTTGCCGATTTTATCTTGGATGGATCCCACATAGGCAACCGCTTCTTTGTATGTCATGTTGGAAAAATACAGAAACATAAACCCCAGGGAAATGAGCACCAAAATAGACAAAAGCAGACCGGTCATCCAGGGAAATGCTTTTTGCTTTATTTTATCAGGCGGTTGATGTGATTCAGCTAATCCTGCACGAGGTTTTTCTGGTGCAGGCGTTACTGGCATCATGCCGTAAGGCTGTCTTGGTGCGGCCGGTCTTTCATGCTTTACCGTTCTTCTGCGTTCCGGCACCTGTAAATCCTCTGCCGATTCCTTAACGATTGCGCTGGTTATTATTTTTTTATCTTCAGCATACCCGCTCATCAGGCAGTGATCACAGATCACGTTGATCTTCCGGGGAAATCCTTCTGAAAAATCATGAATAGCCTTTACGGCAGAAGCATTAAAAATTTGTTCTGACGTCCCGGCGATTCTCAGGCGATGTCGTATGTATTTTCCTGTCTCCTCAAGTGAGAGAGGCTCAATATAGTAGTTGAGAGTTAACCGTTGGGCGACAGCTCTGTTTTCCGGTCTTCTTATTATTTCATTGAATTCATATTGACCGACAAAGAAAATGTTCAATAGAGGACTGCTGTCTTTTGTAACAATATTTGACAACAGACGTATTTCTTCCAATAATTCCTGAGTCATAAGCTGAGATTCATCAATAATAAGCAGCACTTTTTTATGATTGTCATAAGCCTTATGCAGGAATCTGGAGAAACTCGCTAAGAATTTACCCTTGCTTTCAAATTCACCATCTATATCAAAAGCGGCGGCGATATAATTAAAAAAGTCCATCTTATCCAGACTTGGATCGGGGACCGAGGCATAGATCACATCATTACTGAGGCTGGCAATTAAGACATTAATCAGAGTCGTTTTACCCGTGCCCACGTCACCCGTCAGAAGCAGGAAACCTTTATTGTCGAGAATGCCGTACCTGAGTGTAGCCAAAGCCTCTTTATGCTTTTCTCCGAGCCAGATAAATTCTGCATCCGAGGATATCTGAAAGGGCTTTATCTTTAAATTATAATGAGTTGTATACATAGCGTTTTATATATTACGTTCCAAAATTATAATTCGGGAGAACCTATATGACGGCGCCTTCCGAAATTTACAGTTTTACAAATTTGACAAACTCGTAAAAACCTAAATTTTCCGATGGCTAAGTAAAAATATTCATATGCGAGGCGCACAAATTTTCTATTATTTCGGCGTACTAGAGTACGTCGTAATGATAGACATTTTGTAGCAAGGACGCAGATGAGAAGTTTTTACGACGCCATCAAATTTACCAATAGATACAATGTATAATACTCAAAACTCTGTTTGGCATCCGATAGGAATATATTCAGGACGCCCAGGATCGATTGCCGTTTATCATATCCGGTTCATATATGTCATACAACGATTTTCCTTGACTTTCCCAAACAAAATAAGACGATCAAAAATAAGAAAAATTTCCTCCATAGATCTGAAAAATGGTCGCCACAATCGAATTCAAACCTGATTTACTGCGATCTTAACAATAACTTTATGAAGTTGTCCCGTTGAGATTAACGGCATGTGGGCATCTTCCGGAAAAAAAATTACAAATGAGCCACTCTTTATTGCCAGCCAGACATCAGGCTCATCTGCAAAAAACTGTAGATCCGTTTCCGCATCATACTCTCCTGAAGGTTTTTGGCAGGCGGCTTTCGGTTTCCACCCCATATTGTCGATTCCATCCAATACCAATTGGATATCGATGTATTTTTGATGAATTTCGAGCAAAGATTCTTCCTTTTTCCGACCGGGATCAATAGCGACTATCGCATAAACACGGTCGCCGTCTATTTCATAAGTGTTTGTCGGCAATTTTTTCAGATCCTCTCGAGAGAGAAACTCAAAAGCTTTATGAAAATCTTTATGTAAAACAGAATACTGGTGTGCATTTTCAAGTATATCTAAGATCATAGTCAGCTTCTCCTCGTAAAGACATAGAACACTCGGCTCACGGCAAAAGGTTTTTTTAAAATTTTCTCTTTATTGTTCAGAAAGATAGATACAACAGACGCATCTTCTCTGTCCTACGTGCTTTGGACCTAGTGTCTGCCAATTTCTTTCTTTTTGATTGTCAAATGTACTATAATAATCTAGTTTTTGTTTTATAGAGATAAGGTTTTGTAGAACCATCAAAATTGGTTACTGCTACTCCGCAACATCCTTCAATTTCTGCAGTTCGAAATGCTTCTGTCAGTTGCGATACCGGCAATGATGCTTTCTTCTTCCAGGATTCGCCTTGTTTCATGGATAAACAATCTATTGAATTACTTTGTAATTTATTCGGAGAATGCCGGTAACCGTCTCTATTCTGCTACTATTTCATCAAACAGCCGGTGCCAATAATTCTTTCATCAAACAACAGGTTTTATTATCAGCAAGTGAATTCGATTATCCACCATTTGTAATAGTCCATCCTGATGGTACCGCAGGAGGATTTTCTGTTGACCTATTAAAAGCTGCGGCCGAGGCTACCGGGATGCCAGTAACTTTTAAAGTTGGCCCCTGGAATGAAATCAAACAGGAATTGGCAGATAAGGTTCTTGATGTCTTGCCGCTTGTATCATACTGAAGCCCTTGCTACCTTCGAAAGTCAGCCCGATGCTTTTGATCTGGTGATTACGGATCAGACAATGCCGTCAATGACAGGTGTTGACATGGCTCGAAGAATGCTGCAGATCCGACCCGACTTGCCGATCAT
>JBARUR010000141.1:0-3385 GCA_049645845.1 Desulforhopalus sp.
GCTGCGACGTTCATTTTTGCATGCGGTGTACGTCTTAAAGTCACAAATCCCCGAAAAGTCATACTGTTTACCCTGACTTTTAGTCTTCTCTACGGAATATCGGATGAGTTTCATCAGTCCTTTATTCCCGGCAGGTTTGTCAGTGTCTATGATCTCATTGCAGATTGCGCTGGAGCAGCAGTGGTTTGTGCTCTCTGGGCAAGATGGCGAAAAAGACGGGTTAATTTATACCCCTGATGATCAGCACCCACACGCCGTCGGCAGCATAACGGGCGGACGCAATTTTTCTTATGATGCTAACGGTAACACCCGTTCCGACGGTCTACGCACCTTTAATTGGAATGCGGATAACAAACCTAAGTCGATCAGTAAAGGAAGCGGAACCACCAGCTTCGTTTATGACGGTATCGGGCAAAGGGTGAAAAAGGTCGGTCCCAGTTGTACGATCCTCTATATCAATCAACTCTACGAGGTTTATAGCGGAGTTCCCACCAAGTTTATCTTTGCTTTCGGTAATCGTTTGGCCCAAATAAACGAGAGCAGCACCGCGCCCCTGGATATCCTCTACTATCACCAGGATCATTTAGGCAGTACCGGGGTGGTGACCGATTCCGCCGGCAACAAAGTGAGGATATTTTCTATAAGCCCTTTGGGGAATCGGTAAGCGATACCGGTATCTTATCTGTTAACCACAAGTTCACCGGGCAGGAGTTGGACGATGACACAGGACTCTACAACTACAATGCGCGTTTGTATGATCCGGTGGTTGGGAAGTTTGTGAGTGCGGATACGATTGTGCCGCAGCCGAAGTATTCTCAAGCGTTTAATCGCTATACGTATTGTTTAAATAATCCTGTGCGGTATGTGGATCCGAGTGGACATCATACTGGAGGCTATAATGGCCCTGAGGATGGCGATGAGATGGCAGACGAGAGCACTCATGATTCTAGCGACAGTCAAGATGCGAGGGATGCCTTTGACGATTACTATAGCGCGACTGAGAGAATTATGAGAGACGTAAGAGAAGCAATCGAAGAATTCTCAGAGGACGTCAGTTTCCTCTATACAGAAGCCCCTCCAGAGGCAAGAAGTCTTTTGTTAGGAGCTACGGCCACAGCAAGCCTCCCTGTTGCAGGTGTTTTCGCTTTAGAAGCTGAAGCAGCAATTGGATTTCGACTTACGGCATCTCTGTCAGCAAAAATAGCCTCAGTTATTGAAGGATTTACCCCTGGGCCTCCTGGAACAGGTGTTGGAGTTATTAGTGCGGCCTTAAAAGCTTCTTATGATGCCCTTGACGATGTTGAAGGTGCTGTGGATTTTGGGCCAAATTACAATCGTCAAAACTATTAAGACTGTAAATGACACTTAAAAAAACAAAGGAAGAACTATGACTGTGTTTTTCGCTGGTTTGGTACTCGTTTTTTGTGGCATAATAATAATTGTTAACCCAACCTTTTACAGCACTACCTACTCTATGACTTTCGACTTCAGTAATATCAAATTTCCTCTAGGTAGTGTGTTTATTATCATTGGAATTTATTACCTTTATAAAGCAGTAAAATTACAAAAACCTGAATTCCAATACAAGCAATGGATTTGTCCACAGTGCCAAGAAACTTCATTATTGATGGGGGAAAATAATCATAAATGCAAACAATGTGATGTGGTTCTTGAGAAACTTGATGGTTTCTATGAGCGACATCCCAATATGTGAGAAAAATGGGCACCCATTGAAAGAACTTTTTTGGCCAATAAAAAATAACCATAAAGTTCTTTAAGCCTGATGAATAGTATATTGGTTACTTGCACTTGCTATGACATGATTAGCGTGGTTATTTTCTGAAGAACTTTCTTGTGAAATTGCTTTGGCACTTTTCTTGTAAAACGATGCTCATCGTCGTATACTTCAGTCAATAGAGGTTTTTCTTAGTATCAGTAGATGAGGTGGACAATGATTGGAGAATCAAGCGGAGCGACCGCTCTTATAAATAATGAGCGGATACAGCGGGATAACCAGGTACGTTCAGAGAGCAGGGCGCTCGATCAAGGCAAGGAGATCCCGCAGGGACAATCTTCAGATGTAACTTCTTTTTCATCTGAGGCCTTAGCACTTGCCAGAAATGTTGTTCCGGTTGGAGGAAGCGCTGAACAGGGACAGACTGAGCCACCGGATCGGGGCCAGGAGAAGAGCCGGAACGATACAGCCAGGTTTCTCGATATTCGGGTGTAGTTTTTTTCTCATAATCAACTAAATAGTTTTCGAAACAACAAAAGGGGGAGCAGGCATATGCCTGCTCCCCCTTTTGTTGTTTTGTATCTGCTCAGGTTACTTGCGACTTTGCAGGATTTTTGCCATATCCTTGGCAAAATAAGTAATAATTATATCAGCTCCTGCTCGTTTGATGGACAGCAGGGTTTCCTCCATCACCCTGTCCCCGTCTATCCAGCCATTTGCTGCTGCGGCTTTGATCATGGCATATTCACCGCTGACATGGTAGGCAGCAACCGGCAGGTCGAATTCGTCGCGAAGCCTGGAAATGATATCCAGGTAGGCGACAGCCGGTTTCACCATAATGATATCTGCTCCTTCGTCGATGTCCAGGGTGGCCTCGCGCAGTGCTTCACGGCTGTTTGCCGGATCCATCTGGTAGCTTCTTCGATCACCGAACTGTGGGGCGCAATCTGCAGCATCCCTGAAGGGGCCGTAAAATGCCGAGGCATATTTCACTGCGTATGACATTATCGGTACTGAGTCGAAATTGTTTTCGTCAAGGGCCGCCCTGATCTCAGCCACCCTGCCATCCATCATGTCCGAAGGTGCAACCATGTCGGCGCCGGCCTGGGCATGGGAGAGGGCAGTTTTGGCGAGGATTTCAAGGGTGGCGTCGTTGTCGACCGCATCGTCGATCAGGCAGCCGCAATGCCCATGATCAGTGTATTCACAGAGGCAGACATCGGTAATAACAACGAGCTCGGGGACTTTATTCTTGAGTTCCTTGATAGCTGTCTGGATGATGCCGTTTTTGGCATGGGCACCGGAGCCTACAGCGTCCTTTTTCTCTGGTAATCCAAAGAGGATGACGGAATTGACCCCCAGCTGCAGGCATTCTCTGGCCTCTTTCTCCAGCTGATCCACCGTCATGCGAAAAACTCCGGGCATGGAAGAGATTTCTTCTCTCTTTTTCCTGCCCGGCATGACAAACAGGGGATAGACAAATTGAGCGGGGGAGAGTTGGGTCTCTCGTATGAGCGCGCGAAAGGCACTGTTTTTACGTAGTCGTCTCGGTCTATATTCTGGGAAAACCATTGAAGCTCCTTTATGTCAGGTGTATGTGTTGATGCTTTGTAACCGTTCACCAGCACCCCATCTTCGTCCGATCAGGCC
>JBARUR010000142.1:0-36541 GCA_049645845.1 Desulforhopalus sp.
TTTGATGTCGAACTGATAGACTTCAAGTAAAGCAACATACTCTTCGAAATCAATTTAGATTAAATTTCAGATGGCTAAGTAAAAAACTTCATATGCGAGGCGCGCAAAATTTCTATTATTTCGGCCTACTAGAGTACGTCGTAATGATAGAAATTTTGCTGCAACGACGCAGATGAAGAATTTTTACGACGCCATCAGAGATTGATCTCTTCAGCAATCGATTGCATGGCAACCAAACTCAATTCACAAAATTCTGCCAGCGGAATCCCCGCTTGTTCGCATTCGGCAATAATTTCACGATCAGCGCCACGGGCAAATGCTTTTTCTTTAAAGCGTTTTCTCACCGATTTGGCTTTTACAACGGACAATTTTTTAGCTGGATTGACGAGAGCTGCGGCAATAATTAACCCGGTTATAGTTTCGCCCGCGGCAAGGGCGTGATGAAAAGCAGAAGTTCGCTGTTCCCCTGGCCAGGCATCAAGGTTATGAAGACGGATAGCCTCGATAATCTCCGCCTCAACTCCTTTTTCTTTGAGTATAGCAGCTGTTTCAGACGTATGAGTGGCAAGGTCCGGCTGCGTTTCACTGTCCAGATCATGGAGCAGTCCGGCAAGCCCCCACTTTTCCTGATCTTCCCCAAGTTGTTCAGCCATGGCGCGAAGTACCGCCTCGGCGGCAAGGCAATGGTTGACAAGATTCTGATTTTTCAAATGAGTATGAACGAGTTGCAAAGCCTCGTCACGTGTCAGGCCATAAGTCATGCTTTTTCTCTCCTGCCGGTATTTATACTCTTTTATACAACTCCTCTAATATTTCAAGCCAACGCGATTCCGGACAGTGTCGAGGGTCACTGTAGCTTTCTCACGAGCCTTTTCACCGCCTTTTGCCAGTATTGCCCGTAACATCGCCGGATCAGACAAATACTCCTGCTTTTTCTTCCTAGCTGCTCCAAATTTTTCGTTAAGCAGGTCAAGCAATTCCAATTTGAGATACCCGTAGGCAGCACCCCCATTGATGTAAAGATCATGAATTTCATTCATTCGCGCAGGTGATGCAAAAAGATGCATGATCTTGTAAAGATTGCAATTCTCCGGATCTTTCGGGTCTTCGACAGGGGTTGCATCAGTCTCAATAGCCATGACCCGTTTTTTCAGCTGTTTTCCTTCCAGAAATATAGGGATGGTGTTGCCGTAGGATTTGGACATTTTTTGGCCATCTATTCCAGGAACAGTCGCCGTCGTCTCACTTATAGCAGGCTCCGGAACGACAAATGTTTCTCCGTAATGATTATTAAATTTAATAGCGAGATCACGGGCAACCTCCAGATGCTGCTTCTGGTCTTTACCGACCGGAACCTGATCTGCCTGATATAAGAGTATGTCGGCAGCCATCAACACCGGATATGAGAACAGTCCATGACTGGCGGTAATTCCTTTTGCGACCTTATCTTTATAGGAATGGCAGCGTTCAATCAAACCCATTGGAGCCAGTGTTGAAAGAATCCAGGTGAGCTCGCAAACCTCGGGCACATCAGATTGTACCCAAAAAATACATTTTTCAGGATCAAGCCCTAAAGCCAGAAAATCGGCGGCAGCCTCAAGAGTCCCGGTGGCAAGTCTGGCACTGTCATGCACTGAAGTAAGCGCATGCAGATCAACTATAAAGACATAAAGTTCTGAGCTTTCCATATGAGAAATCATGGTTTGCATCATTCCAAAGTAATTCCCGATATGCAGTTGACCGGAGGGCTGAATGCCTGATAATATTTTCATGACTTCCTTTTGATTATAATTATGTAAAATGCAATGATGCCATCATAGAAACTCTTTATCCTTCCTTGTCGATCGGATTGATATTTCCTACTTGCCCATCACAAAAATTTTGGTCCTTACCAATTCATCAAATTATGACAAACGAAGTTGTTATCATACCGTAAAAGACAAAAAAAAGGGAGTAAGGAAAAAACTCCCTTACTCCCTTTTACACTAATTATTTACTTGTTACTTAACTTCTTCGAAATCTGCATCAACTACATCATCATCATCTTTCTTTGCTTTGGTTCCTGCTCCGCCTGTTTCTCCAGTGTCAGGATTATCTTTGGCAGCCTGGGAATACATCAGCTCAGCAAGCTTATGGGAAGCTTGGGTTAACGCCTCAACCGCCGACTTTATAACATCGATATCATCACCATCTTTTACCTGCTTGACGTTATCGATCTCTTTCTGCACATTTGCCTTGGTTTCGTCATCGACTTTATCCCCAAGATCTTTCAAACTCTTTTCTGTTGCGTGAACAAGAGCATCTGCGGAGTTGCGTGTTTCAACGAGTTCTTTTCGCTTTTTATCTTCTTCGGCGTGAAGTTCTGCATCCTTTGTCATCCTGTCGATCTCTTCCTTGGTCAGACCGGAGGAAGCCGTAATCTTGATAGACTGATGTTTTCCGGTTCCCAGATCTTTGGCTGCTACACTGAGAATTCCATTGGCATCAAGATCAAAAGTAACCTCAATTTGAGGTACTCCGCGAGGAGCGGCAGGAATATCAGTCAACTCGAACCGACCGATTGTCTTATTGTCCTGAGCCATTTCACGTTCACCCTGGAGGACATGAATGGAAACTGCCGGTTGGTTATCAGCGGCAGTGGAAAAGATCTGGCTCTTTTTGGTCGGAACCGTAGTATTTTTTTCAATCAATTTGGTTGTAACGCCACCCAAGGTCTCAATACCAAGAGAAAGAGGGGTTACATCGAGCAGCAGAACATCTTTAACATCTCCCTGCAGTACACCACCCTGAATTGCAGCGCCAATAGCCACAACTTCATCAGGATTCACACCTTTATGGGGTTCTTTACCAAAAATTTCTTTTACTTTTTCCTGCACTTTTGGCATACGGGTCATACCGCCAACCAGGATGACTTCATCAATATCAGACGCTGAAAGTCCGGCATCTTTCAGCGCGGTCATACAGGGTCCGACAGTCCTTTCTATCAAATCTTCAACTAAATTTTCAAGTTTGGCACGACTCAGTTTTAAATTAAGATGCTTGGGACCGGATGCATCCGCAGTAATAAACGGCAAGTTGATATCCGTTTCTTTGGTGGTGGACAGTTCCATCTTTGCTTTTTCAGCTTCTTCTTTCAGACGCTGCAAAGCCATCTTATCAGATCTGAGATCAATTCCCTGCTGGCGCTTGAATTCATCCGCCAACCAGTTAACTATTCTCATATCGAAGTCTTCACCGCCTAGAAAAGTATCACCATGTGTAGATTTTACTTCAAAAACACCGTCACCTATTTCCAGGATTGAGACATCAAATGTACCGCCGCCAAGATCAAAAACTGCTATTTTTTCCTCACCCTTCTTATCCAGACCATAGGCAAGAGATGCTGCTGTCGGCTCGTTGATGATTCGCAAGACATTAAGCCCGGCAATTTTACCGGCATCTTTAGTAGCCTGTCGCTGGGAGTCATTAAAATACGCGGGCACAGTGACAACCGCATCTGTTACTTCCTCTCCCAGGTAATCTTCAGCTGTCTGCTTCATTTTTGAAAGAATCATCGCCGAGATTTCTGCAGGCCGATAAACTTTGTCATTAACATTTACAGCTACACTACCGTGGCTACCTTCAACAATTTTAAACGGACTGATTTCTATAGACTTTTTGACCTCAGCATCAGTAAACTTTCGTCCGATCAGACGCTTTATCGCATACAACGTCCGTGTTGGATTGGTGACAGCCTGTCGTTTGGCAACCTGTCCCACCAATCTTTCCTCATTATCAGTGAAGGCTACAATCGATGGAGTTGTTCTATTTCCTTCAACGTTGGCAATAACCTTTGGCTCGCCACCCTCCATGATTGCCACACATGAATTGGTGGTACCCAGGTCAATTCCGATAATTTTACCCATCATCTCTCTCCTTAAATCATTCTCAGCGGACTATACGTCCGTTCAGCATTCTTTTAAACATTCTGTTAATTGCTCTACCTTTGGTAGTGGCAACCTCTTCTAAAAATTGTCATCTTCCCTCATTTGTCAAGAGATTGACACAGTTTCGCTTCGTACTGAAATTTCAGTAATTACTCTTTTGGTTCGTCATCTTGTTTTCCTGAAGAGACAACAACCTTAGCGGCTCGCAACAGCCTGTCTTTGTAATAATACCCTTTCTCAAATTCAGTAATAACATGATTTGCCGGGACAGTATCACTTTCAGCCATTGCCATTGCTTCCTGATGCTTTGGGTCAAATGGTTTTCCGACACTCTCTATCGTCTTTACTTCAAATCTTTCAAGAGTTGAAATGACGCTCTTTAGAGTGAGTTTGACACCTTCAAGCAGAGCATTAAGATTTTTCTCAGCAGAAACTCCCTCGACGACCCCCTGCGAAATGGCCCTCTCCAGGTTGTCAACTACAGGAAGTATTTCTCGAAAGATGGTTTCGCCGGCGTATTTCAGGCTGGCTTGTCTTTCACGTTCAACCCGCTTTTTAAAATTTTCATTTTCCGCAGCGCCCCGCAACATTTTATCGCGGAGTTCAGCTATTTCATTTTGCGCATCAGCGAGCTGTTTTTCCAGGTCAGGTTCCGGCTCAATCCCCTGCACATTATTTTCGTCGTTTGGCTCAGGGGTTGTGGAACCGTTTTCAACCTCAACTTCAACTTCAGATTCATTCTGAAGATCTTCGTTTACTTTCTCTTCGCTCACCCATACCTCCCTTCATTGAACAAAATTTCGATCCTGTACCGGATTCTCCGTGAAATACACGTTCCTTCCGGCTACTCCATATTCAAACTTGTGCCAACAATAAGTAGCTGGTTTTTCCTTGTCAAGTAACCGCGAATCATTAATAAGAGGTGTTATAGCGAGACAGAAACAATGGAAGTTTACTCTGGCAACTTTTTCTCTGGAAATCAGTAGGTGGTTCAGAGAATGTAACGAGTTGGATAAAAAACAATCCATCTTTTTTTGCATCCTGTATAGAAATGAAACGGGGCAAACTCATAAGTATCTAATATTAAATTATTTTACCTGCCATCAAGATTCTTCATACTTGTTGAGCTTGCTATTCAATGTTTTCGGAGTAATTCCTAATCTCCTGGCGGCTTCGCTTTTGTTGCCGCCAGTGTCGATCAGCGTCTTCTGAATAAGCTGCTTTTCGGCATCGAAAAGAGAGATTGGTTGGGCGGGGTCAGGATCATCAAATGTAGCTGGTTGTTTTTGTATGGACAATGGCAGACTTTTTTCTGTCAATTCAGTACCACGCATGAGAATTATTCCTCTTTCAACAGCATTCTCCAATTCTCTGACATTACCGGGCCAATTGTACCTGGAAAGCAGCTCCATGCATTCAGAGGTAATTCCATCGAGGACCCGCCTGTTTTTCTCGGCAAACTTTCGGGAAAAATGCTCCACCAGTTGGGGAATATCACCTGGTCTGTCTCTGAGCGGCGGTACAGTCAACATAACTACGTTAAGCCTGTAATAGAGATCCTCTCGAAAATTATTGGCAGCAACTTCTTTTGCCAAGTCTCTGTTTGTGGCTGCGATGATGCGAACATCCACACTGATGGTCTCTTCGCCGCCAACACGCTGCAACTCCTGTTCCTGGAGTACCCGAAGCAATTTAACCTGCATAGCCTGGGAGGTTTCACCTATTTCGTCCAGAAAAAGTGTCCCTCCATCTGCCTGGACAAACCTCCCTTCCCGTAGTTTTTCCGCGCCGGTAAATGCACCTTTTTCATGGCCAAAAAGCTCGGACTCCAAAAGACCTTCAGCTAAGGCCGCACAGTTTACCTTGATAAATGGCTTCTTTTTCCGCTCGCTGTTATTATGCAATGCCTCGGCAACCAGTTCTTTACCTGTACCGGACTCACCATATATAAGGACCGTTGCCTCTGTTGGTGCAACATAACCGACCATCTCCAGCAACTCGAGCATGGGTGGCGAATTACCTATAATCTGGGTCTCCAGCTTCGGACTTCCAGGCTTAGCCTGTTGTTTTTTGCTTACCACCTGGTTATGATCAACCGCCCTCTGCAAAGCAAGACGGAGACGATTAAAATCAAGAGGTTTGGTAAGATAGTCGTGTGCTCCCTGCTGAATAACCTCCACCGCATCATCTACAGAAGAATAGGCGGTCATTATTATTACCGGCAGATTTGGATGGTTGGCCTGAATGCGAGTGAAGGCTTCACGACCGTCCATTCTTGCCATTCGCACATCCATCAGGATTGCGTCATACCTGTTTTTCTCCACGGCTGCCACCGCAGTCACACCGTCATCTGCCTCAACACAACGCCATCCCCACTCCTTGAGCATAGAACAGAGCATATAACGATGCACCTGATCATCATCCACCACCAAAACCGTTACCGGCTCTTTTTTCGTCACGACCATATTCCTCCGTTAAGCAAGACAGCTTTTCTCAGGAAATCTTTTAAAAATGATATTACTATAATGCAATAAGCTGCTTTCACATATTTTTTAAGAAAAGAATCTTTTAAACACCGCTGTATGGGTATTCCTCACTCCCTTCACTTCCTCTTTTATGAGATGATTTATGACTGATATTTCAATAATTGCCGTTGGCGGAACCATCGATAAAATCTATTTCGATGCAAAAAGTGAATATGAGGTCGGACCGCCAAATATCGAAAAGGTATTGTCGGAGCTGAATCTTTCAATCAATTACAGTGTCCATTCCCTGATGAAAAAAGACAGTCTTGACCTTACTGACGAAGATCGGGTGCTGATAGCCAAAACAGTGGCAGATGATCCATGTGACCGGATCATCATTACCCATGGAACCGATACCATGGTGGAAACAGCGAAGGAACTCACTGCCATAACCAATAAAACTATCGTGCTTACGGGTGCACTGGAACCAGCTCTTTTTAAAACCAGTGATGCAATATTTAATATAGGGTGTGCTCTCGGTGCTGTTCAATCCTTGGGACCAGGCGTCTATATTGCCATGAACGGCATGATTTTTCCCGCCGGTAACGTTAGGAAAAACCTCGAAAAAAACAGGTTTGAGACCTTAGAGTAACTTTTTATCGCACAACAACAAGTCTTTGCAAAAAACAGATAATCTTTGGCACAAAGTCATCAAGATCATCGTTCAAAGGTATAGAGTAAATCGGCACCGGTTGATTCGGAAGAATTTGTCGTTTCGACCGAGAACCCCCTCGTTAAATCATATCGTACCCGAAACTGACCGAGCTGACTGAACATATTCAGGTCATACCCTATATACAAATCCTTGGTCACACGTTTGCCCAAAACAAGCGATACATTTTCTTTTGAACTGCTGCCTTCCAGATGCAAATCGTCAAGTCGCAGAAAACTGCCGATTCCCTCAACAAATCCTGAACTTCCTTTTACCCCCAGCATCACCGCTGCAGCTTCCAACATATTTCCCTCTGTCTGAGTAGAGTCGGCAAGAGAATGTCCCACAATCATCTGTGAGAGAATTTCAGCATCCGCCATATAAGGATCTGAAAAGAGGTGGTATTCAAGGTCTTGAACCAGGCCACTTATGTCAACACCGACGGTATACCCTGCCCCTCTTGCCTCTTCATCACTTACTTTCATCTGTGCCCTGACATCCACACCCGGATTATCAATAGGCCCACCGGTGAACAGTATCCGGCCTCTTTCTATATTGAGGGATCGACTGTAAATACTGAAGGTTCCATCTACCAGATCCAGTTCTCCTCTGCCTGCGAGTGATTCATCTGCAGTTGTATTGATTCTCAGTTTGCCGACAAGTTTACCTTCTAAGCCATATCCATCAATACGGACATCGTCGCCCAATCGAACACCAATATCCATCCTGAAGGGCCAGCCATTTCTTTGTCCTTCATCTTTTTCGTTTACAAAAATGACATCCTCGGAGGCACTGATCGAATCTGTCATTTCTTCGGGAGTTATAAGCCCATAAGGAATATCAACCGTGCCTTTTATCTCACCTCTGTCATTATTGAAAAATAGCTGTATATCCGGATTGACTTTAAATACATATTCCGGGAGATTAACTGCTAAAAATTCTTCTCCCTGAATGTCTAATTTGCCCTCAACCCCTTTTTTTCCATACTGTATTGTACCGGCTGCCGTTATTTTTCCAGGTCCAGAGGTTGCCGTGCCGGTAATATGTGCAACATCTTCTCCTGCATCAAGGGAGATATCGATATTTTCAAGAGTAATCCCCTGATAAGGAAGATATATGCCTCCATCACGTACTTTTAATTCACCGAATATCTGCGGCTGTCCCACAGTGCCGGCAAAGGTAAAGTAGTTGCTTACCCAGCCTGTGGGTTCAACTCCATAACCGGTAAAGGCGCTGAGAGAAGAGAGGTTAAATTTCTTTAATTCGAGGTTTCCCTGCAGTGGAAGAGACAGCATTGAGGTGGAAAACTCTCCAGCTCCTTCAATTTCTGCATTCAGAATGAGCTGGCTGCCATCCCGCATGAGCACATTGATATTTCCCTGCAAAAGGCCATTGTTCAATTCGAGAGTGAGCACAGAATCGTCAAAATATAATGGGACTCTCTGAGTATCATCGACATCAATCAACACATCAGCAGTCGATACCCGACTTTCCGCTTCAATCGAAAGAACGCGATGGCTATCGCCTTTTACGGCAATGTCAGCGGAGACCAGGCCGCTGATCGGCAATGAGATTAAGTCAAGCCTATTGACCCAATTCAGTGGCATAGAGGTAAGATTGCCATTCACTGCCCACAAGAGCTCTTCGCCGAGTTGAACTTCCCCTTCTACACAGACAACACTTTCTTTGTCCGATAGACAAAATCTTTTAAGCAGGACACCATCCTTACCCGCAGTAACCGCTGTTTTCTCCTCCTGAGCCCAAACACCATAATCTTTTGAACGCCATTGAAACCGGGACACTTCACCATTCCAGTTGTTTATATAACCGCCATCGGCCCGAAATGTTATTTTTCCGAATGAACCGGCACCGTCGACCTCAATCTGATGTTCAACTAAAGTACCCTCCAGCTTGATGCTTCCTTTATCCATCGCATAGCCGGCCAGAGTTATCTTTTCACCAACAAGGGTTCCATTAAGTTGCCCATCGCCAGCTAACGTGCCATTGATTTTTGCCCGAACACTACCAAGACTGTTTTCTCTGTAATTAAGCGAAGTGGCTTTCAACTCGGCTTCCAGCCGCGGTTCATCACTGCTGCCCTTGAGTTTTCCTTTCACGGTGATACTTCCATTACCTTCAGGCAAAATACTTCCAATATCCGGTGAAGTCAGGGAGAACTCAAGGCCCAGACTCTCTCCCGCCTGCCCATTGACTACCAGTTCCGTCAATCCGCTTTTCAAAACCAACCCGGTTGTATTGAACGTGTCATCTACCAGTGATATTTTTCCACCACCTGAAAGATCATGCCCCCGCAATGTGCCGGAAATTTTTTGGATATTGAGGAACCCCGTAAGTCTGTCATCCACATACTTTCCTTCGGTTTCGAATTCACCGTTGACGCTGCCGGGAAATTCGGGATAAAGCCAGGAAGGGTCAAAATTTTCCAAATGAATTTTTCCGGACCAACTCGAATGTTCAGCCCATGAAAAAAGACCGGTTTCAATATGGGCGAGTCCTGTCACCTCGCCGCTGCGAAAGGTCAACCCATCGGTAGTTACGTCGGTTTCAGTGAGAAATACAGCTCCAGCAACCGAAACGTTATGATCCCTTAACACGCCATCCATGCTCAAAATGTCAAAAGAGGCGACAACACCATTTTCCTTAACTTCTCCTTCGCTCACCAACTCGGCGGTAAGTTGTCCTTGAAGGTCCTCATAAAAAATTGCAGGATTAACGTTTTTGAAAAGAAATCGCCCTTTCCAGGAAAAAATATCCCGCCAGGCTATTTCCCCGCCTTCTACCTGGGCAGAACTTCCTTTGCGGTCGATACGAAGAGTTTGAAAATTAATACCGAGAAAATCGCCGGATAGATCGCTGACAAGATCCATCTCGTCGAGTTCCTCCCAGGAGCCCTTAGCTTGTATATTGCCTCGGTAGCTCTCTAAGTCGCCTGCAAGGTCTGCTGAAACCATGGCAAGATCGATATGAGGACAGTCTTCGATGAGGGTTGCCAAATCGACATTTTCCGCCTCAAGGGTCGCTCTCCATTCAGGATTACTGAGAAGGTTTAAGAGATCTGCCTTGATTATTATAGAGCTGGGGCTGTGCACACTCAGCTCAAGATGAGGATCGTTCAAGGGTCCTTTTGTCGAAAAGGTTCCCGCCATCGGATGAAATCCGAATCCGGCGAACTGCCAATTGCCGAGCAAGTCCAAGGACCAATTTTCACTCACCTCGATATTTCCCTGCAGCTCCAGACCAACATCCGGCCCCTGCAAAGAAAGATTTCCGACAGTCAGCCTATCGGGGTTGCCCTCAAAGCCGGCAGTTATCGTGTCGGCGACAAACAGTTCAGTGTTATCGCTATCTCTAATTTTCAGCTTGTTTATCAGTAAACTTTTAACCAGAACAGAGAAGGGAAACAAATCATCAGGCAATAAAAGGTGCGAATCAGCGGCATCGGCAATCGGTGTACTTTTCTGACCATTTTTCAAGATAATCTCAACACCATTTACATGAAGTTCCGGTATGTTAATATCTCCTTTAAAAAGACTTCCCGGCTTCCAGGAGTACCCTATCTGCTCCACTCGAATATCTGCATCAGTTCCTGTAAGGTGAATATTTTTAAATGATCCTTTGCCAAACAGTCTTCCATTTACCTCGCCGATAGAAACTGTCTTTTCTCCGAATTGATTGATACTTTGCTGAATCAAACCCAAACCGGTTTCTGTCGTGAACAGGAATGTGATAAATACCGACAGCAGGATAAACACTGAACCAAAGAAAAATGCGATTCGCTTCATCACAAATCTCCTCCTACTGTCAGATGTATGCGAAACGGACTGCCATCCTCGCTCAGTCCGGAGGCAAAATCCAGCCGAATCTGACCAAATGGTAAACGAAACCGAACACCGGCTCCCACGCCCTGACGGAATCCTAAAGAGAGATCATCCGTTGCTGTACCGACATCATAGAAGGTTGCCAAACTCCAGTTTTCGGCAACAACACGCTCTAATTCAATACTTCCAACCATTAAATATCGACCACCGATAACCGCACCTGAAGAATCCTTGGTACCTATTGATTTATAACTGTATCCACGCACAGTACTGTCGCCTCCGGTATAAAAACGTAAAGAGGGGGGCAAAGTGTCAATAGAATCAACAAGAGTCGCTCCGAAAGAACCTCTTCCTATCACCCGCCAATCTTTAAATGGCGAAATAATCGTTTTGCCGTTCACCGTTGTCTGAAGGAAGCTGGTATCGGAAACCAGCCCTTCGAGAGCGCCAAGAAAACCAACCGAAATCTGCAATCCATTTTTAGTATATAATATATCATCCGCCCACACTCTTCCGGCTTTCAGCGAGGGAACCAGCAAAATCGAGTCCCCGCTGGTATTGCCAACGTCATACACTTCATCACGCAGCTCCAAACCACCGCCAAGATTGAAACGAGGTCCCGAATATTCATGGGCTACCGCAGCTGAGAGCAGTTGAGTCTCTGTATCCTCCCATTGTTTATCCTGGTAGCCGAGACTGTATACCATCTTGTTATAACGGGGATCATTTCGAGGGATATCATAGCTGAGAGAAATTATGTTTTCGAGCTCAGCAAGTTGTAAGCCGGCCCTGATTTTATGTCCGCGCGAATTGAACAACCTGTTGGACCAGTCGACTTTCCCCTTCATTCCGGTATCTGTAGCATAACCTATACCGAGACTATATTTGTTGCGATGTTCGGGGGCAGTCAATTTGATCTCAACTGGAACACGGAAGTCATCGGCTTTATTGGTTTGCCCCTGCACTTGAACTTGGCTGAAATAATCGGTCCGGTAAAGAACAGACTGCAATTCGAAAAGCTTAGCGGTACTATACGGATCACCCGGTTTATAAGGCAGATACCGGTCAAGCAGATCCTGATCCAGGACTTGCTGATCACTGGTTGTTTCACCAAATATATATTGGCGGCCACTCTCCAGAACCAGTCGAACATCAACACTATGAATTTCAAGGTTGATACGTAAGGCTCTTTCAGCAAAAGCCGCATCAAGATACCCCTCGCTGATAGCCAGATTTACCAGATTCTTTTTTCCCTGCTCATATAAGTCCTGTTTGAGGATGTCACCCGTTTTGACAGGAAATTTTTGAAGAGCCCGGAGAAGCTGTTCATTATCTCTTGCGGCACCAATCAGTTTCAGCTCAACATCTTTAACAATGACCGGCGGACCCTTATCAATTGAGTACTTAGCATGATAGACTTCACCTATCTTTTCCAAGCTGCTCTTAATAGACGGGTTATAATAACCAAAAGGGGCTAAAGCCGACCGGATGTCATCCTCTGCTAATCGGTGTAGCCGTCGGATTGTGCCAGGTTGCAATCGCTCATTATCTTTTTGCAGATTGATTGTGAGACGTGCCATTACATTCTCATAGAGTGCCCCGCTTACGCCTTCTGCGACAACTTCAACCTCAACCGACGCCGAAACCTTCACAGAAGTAAGCAACAGAAACGCACAGAAAAAGAATAGTATTCGACAAGAGAAGGAGGGTAGATTATGAAAGGGTGAAAATTCAGGATAAAATCGTCGCCACTTTTGCACTCGTTTCAAACGCATGAATGCTGCACCTTCTCTGCCGACAATTGAAAAATGGACACTAAAACGATACACATAACAAAGATAGTCAATGGAGGTTACGGTTTTGCCCACCTTTCCACCGGGCAGGTAACTCTCGTCCGATATGTACTACCGGATGAGGATGTTATAATAACCACAGAAGATGTTAAAAAAAACTATCTTTTTGGCAAGGTACAGCAAATCCTTCAAGAACATCCCGGCAGAATAAAACCGCCCTGTATATATTATGGTCATTGCGGAGGCTGCAACCTGCAACACTGTGGTTACCCTACCCAGCTGACGATCAAAAAGGGTATTCTCGAAGATCTGCTTGGCCGACAAAGTCAGGAAGCAGTTCGGAGCTCAATTGATCTCCTGGCATCGCCTATTCCTTCACCTTCCGCTTTCGGCTACCGACAGCGTGTCCGACTTCAAGTGGGCAAGCGTGGAGTTATCGGTTTTCATCGGTATCATTCCCACGACATCATTCCCATCGATATTTGTCTGCTGGCTGGAGAATCTATAAACAAGACCATTGCAGCTTTACAAAATAATGATGATGGGCATCGACTATGCGAACTATCAACAGAGATAGAACTGCAGCTCAATCCGCAGAAAGGCAAAACTGTCTGCATTTTTCATCTGTCGAGAAAGATTCGGCCTGCTGATGTAAAATCAGCAAAATGTTTTTGCGGTGATGTGAATGAGGTGGAACGTGTTTTTTTCGTCGGTTCAGATTTTCCGATCACCGGCCCCTATTGCGATGAAGGAAAACAAAACGATGCTTTGACCAACACCTTCAGTATTCACTACCCGAACATAATGCAGTTGAGCGGACATCTAGATCTTTCCTGGGAAGTCGGTGGTTTTTGCCAGGTAAACATTGACCAAAACAAAGCACTTATCGAAACTGTTCTCGAATTCTGCCAGGTTGATAAGACAGAAACGGTTCTTGATTTGTACTGCGGCATGGGTAATTTTTCCATACCACTAGCGATGGCGGCAAAGGAACTACTCGGCATAGAAGGACAGGGTTCTGCCATCCGCAGCGCTAAAGAGAATGCTTGTAATGCGGCATTAACCAATACTCGGTTTTTGAAAAAATCAGTGGATAATGCGTGCCAAGAACTTGCCGAAAGAGGTGAACATTTTGACTGTGTGGTCATAGATCCCCCAAGACTGGGGGCATTAGGTCTTGCCGGTTATTTGGCAAAAATCACATCCAGACGCCTTATCTACATCTCCTGCGATCCCGCGACACTTTGCCGTGATCTTGCCGAGCTTACCAGCGAAGGATTTACCATTAAAAAAATCCAGCCTTTAGATATGTTCCCGCAAACTCACCATATTGAGACAGTAGTTCTCCTCGATAAATAAACTCCTTTCATTTTTTCCTCGTTTCAAAATCCTGCGGACATCATTGGTCAGAGCTTTGTCATAATTGGTCACTGCATTCTTTTATGGAAGAGACTACATTTTCCTGACAAATTTATTCTTGACACAATAGCATTACATACTGTATCAATATGGTATCAATACGCATAAAGGAGATTATCGTGCCTATTTACACCATTGACAAACAATCAGATACACCCCTGTACATGCAGATACGCAACAATATTGAGGCAGCTATTTTGTCTGGAGAACTTAGCCCCGGTGACAAATTACCGCCTGTCACCTCCTTGGCAAAGGATATCGGTGTTACGCAAGCCACAGTTCGCAGGGCTCTCCAAGATCTTGGCAAAGCAGGACATACGTATTGTCACGTCGGGCGCGGCACATTTATTCAGGACTCTGCCAACATTTCCGAACATGAACAGCCTGAGGTGCCTTACGAAACAGGGCAAAACGATACGAGGCTGAACAACCACCGTTCTTCGACCCCAAAATCCAGCGAATTTGCCGCAAGACGTCTGAGAATTGGTGTAGGCAAGGCTCTAAACGATATAATGTCGCTTGCCGAAAGGCCTGGAATCATCCGGTTCACTCGGGGAGTTCCGGACCCGTCCCTCCTTCCTGAATCTTTTCTTCAGGAAATCACCATGGAAACACTGCAAAATGGAGGGAACGATCTCATAGAAACAACCGATCCCCTCGGCAGATATGATCTTCGGCGAGAGATTGCCGATAGATTTACCAAACGTGGAACCCCCATCACCCCGGAACAGGTGCTTATCACCAACGGCTCACTACAGGCGATTACGCTTATCGCCCAGGCAAATATTGAAATGAAGCATAATATCATCTGTGAGACTCCCTGCTTCAAGGGAATTACAGATACCTTTGCTGCTATGGGCAATTGGGTTGAAACAATCACCCGTGACTCGCAAGGACCGATTGCCAACCTGCTGCCGGATAGGCTTTCCGACCAGAATCCTTACCTGCTTTATCTCTGTCCATACGCACATAATCCAACAGGGACGAACCTCAGCAAAGAACGATATGCTCTGCTGGTGGAATGGGCCAAAAGAACAGGCAGCCTTATTGTAGCCGATGAAATATTCCGGGATATGAGCTTTGACGAAGTTCCAACGCCAAGTCTTATGCAGGAACTCGGCGATCAAACCATTGTTGTCAGCTCACTTTCAAAATCAGTTATGACCGGGTTGCGTCTCGGCTGGCTGATCAGCTCACCACAGCGTGTGCAGCAATTAGCCATACTCAAAAGGCTTATGGACCAGTCATGCGCTTCTCTTATCCAGGGACTGGCCGTGACCATTTTAAAATCAGGCCGCTTCGATGCCCACACAAAGAAGATGCAGGCCATCTACCAGAGCCGCCGTGATACCCTGCTGAAAGCACTGCACAAATATATGCCCAAAGAAGTAACCTGGACCACACCTGACGGCGGGTATTCTCTCTTGCTTGAACTTCCCAGAGGATATTCCAGCATTTCCATGTTTCTTGCTGCCATCGATAAAGGTGTATCCATTCTTCCCGGCCCTTTATTTGACATTGACCATCGCTTTGTCCACTGCTTCCGCATCAGTTATGCCTGGATAGACGAAGAGCAAATCAAAGAGGGCATAGAGCTGCTTGGCAGCGCGGTTGAAATGTTTCTCAGCCGTCCCCCCGGGGATACCGGACTCGGCGGGATTGGCAGTTATCAATAATGCATCTAAGGTGACACGATGAATCCGCTCTTACTGGAAACAATGCTTAAAGAAAAGCGCCGGGAATTATTAGAGGAGGCCGAAAGACAGCGACTGGTCGCCATCTATAACGCCGATAATCCCGGGTGGTGGGCAAAGTTTCAGCTTATCCTTGGCGATCTCCTTATTCATCAGGGAGAAAGAATAAAGGCTCGCTACAGCCGGCCACTTGCTCTTGATACCGACATTTGCCGCGGCGACTAGCCCGGATTTCTCATGAATACTGTGTAAATTTCATTAAAATGTTTAAATTTTAATATGTTACGTTCCGCCTTGCTAAAACTGAAATTTTCACAATGTTCACCGAAGGCCAGCCGATCTTACCGTGTCTCTTTCGTCGTTAAAGCGATAAACATAGACAACTATGGTTCATTGCTTCACTTCTCCGATCGAAGTCTCGCGATGCTCGCTTATCTCACGGCAACCTCGACTGGTGAGAAATCCGGGCTAGTGCTCTGATAAGACAGTGAATAGTTGCAAACCTCAATAATATAGCCTATCTTATTGAAATTGACGGGCAGATTAATGCTGCATCATAGGATGATTTATCATTTTTGGAGACACATATGAACAGAATATCGCTCTTTGCCGGTCTGTTGATCTTCTCAGTAGTTGTGGGTCTCACTGCCACGGCTCACGCAGGGAACAGTATCACCCTAATGACCCATGATAGTTTCAATATCAGCAAAGAGGTGATCGCAATTTTCGAACAGGAAAACGATATCAAAGTCCGTTTTCTTAAATCAGGAGATGCCGGAGCCGCTCTGGTGCAAGCTATCCTCTCTAAAGAAAATCCCCTTGCCGACGTCTTCTTCGGTGTAGACAACACATTTTTTTCCCGGGCGGTTAATGCAGATATATTTCTGCCCTATTCTTCTCCGTTGCTTAATGAAATCCCGGCAGCGCTGAAACTTGACGATCAAAACCGACTGTTGCCGGTCGATTACGGAGATGTCTGCCTCAACTACGACAAAGAGTGGTTCAAACAAAACAACCTCGCTCCTCCAAAAGATTTGGCTGATTTGATCAAACCGGAATATAAGGGGTTAACCGTAGTTGAAAATCCTGCAACCTCATCACCGGGAATGGCCTTTCTCCTTACAACAATCGGCAAATTTGGTGAAGAGGGATATCTCGACTTCTGGAAGAAATTAAGAGACAACAAGGTAATCGTAGCCAGTGGTTGGGAGGATGCCTATTACGGTCATTTCACATCAGCCTCAAAAGGTGACAGACCAATCGTCGTAAGCTACGCATCCAGTCCACCTGCCGTTGTTTATTATTCCGAAAAACCGCTCTCTGAATCTCCCACTGCCGCACTGGTAGCCGACAACACAGCCTTTCGCCAGATCGAATTCGTCGGTATCCTGAAAGGAACTAAACAACTTCAACTCGCCCAAAAGCTGATCGACTTCATGTTGAGCAGAAAATTCCAGGAAGATATACCACTGCAGATGTTTGTCTTCCCGGCAAATGAAACAGCAGAACTCCCGGAAGTTTTTATTAAACATGCCGTCACCGCCGATAAACCCGTTAATGTCAGTCCATCAGACATAGATGCCAATCGTGACGCTTGGATCGAAGCATGGACGAACACTGTCCTTCGCTGATTTCTTATCGGAATTTTGATCTTTGACTTTACAGTTCCTGGGAGTTTAGTAAGTGAATCGGTCTAAGCCCCTTTTGCGGTGGTTGCTCTTCTCCCTGCCATTACTCTTTTTGCTGGTATTCTATTTTTACCCGCTGATAAAAATAATTTTATTAAGCTTCCTCCCCGAGGGTAATTGGAATCCGGCCAGACTCAGCAAGCTGATAAATACTCCCATCTATGGGCGCATCCTCTGGTTCACCTGCTGGCAGGCTGCTTTATCGACTATCATTACGTTGATACTGGCCCTGCCGGGGGCATATATATTTGCCCGCTATCGTTTTTTTGGCAAAAACCTGCTCCAGGCCCTCATGACCGTACCATTTGTGTTGCCGACGGTTGTTACCGCTGCGGCTTTCAGGGCATTATTAGGATCAAATGGATTGCTTAACAATTGGCTGATGACAGGCTTTGACCTTTCACATCCGCCGATCAGAATTGATCAAACAGTAGCCTTCTTTCTCCTTGCGCATGTGTTTTATAATTACACCCTGGTTCTAAGAATAGTTGGAGGATTCTGGGCCGGACTCAATCCTGACTTGACAAGAGCGGCAATAATGCTCGGAGCCTCTCCCTGGCAAACCTTCCGCAGAATAACCCTGCCCCTCTTAATGCCCGCCATCGGCTCTTCAGCACTTTTGGTCTTTATCTTTTGTTTTACCAGTTTCGGAGTGGTTCTAATCCTCGGAGGACCCGGTTATGCAACTCTTGAGGTCGAGATTTACCGGCAATCGGTACAGCTCTTTAATCTACCGATGGCGGCTGCACTTTCTCTTATCCAGATCGTCGTCAATTTTCTCCTCATGTGGCTCCACGCACGGCTAAGTAAACGATCGCGGATTACTTTCTATAGCGACTCGGCAACAGGTGCATCCGTCAAAGTCACCACTCCCGGCCAGAGAATATTTATTAGTGCCAATCTTTTGTTTATGATAACCCTCCTGCTGACTCCCCTTCTTGCTCTGGTTGTTCGCTCGGTCACAGGTGAAGATGGACTTACCTTTGCCTATTACCTGGCACTTTTTACCACCGACACAAGATCAATTTTTTTCGTCGAGCCCATCTCGGCAGTCGCCAATAGTATAGGTTTTGCTCTTGCAGCTATGACAATAGCGGTTATCCTCGGAGTACTCGCTTCAACTTTTCTGGCTTCTGCCCGAGAACGGGGTTCATCCTCATCATTATGGGATGCAATCATCATGCTGCCTCTTGCCACGTCTGCAGTAACGCTTGGTTTCGGCTATATCATCACCCTGAATAAACCGCCGCTTAACTTGCGCGACTCTTTAGCCTTAGTTCCCATTGCCCACGCGCTGGTAGCCTTTCCCTTTGTAGTTCGCTGCATCCTGCCAAGTCTTCGGCAAATCCCGCAAACCCTGCGGGAAGCAGCATCGCTGCTAGGAGCGTCTCCCTACCAGGTATGGCGATGGGTGGATATCCCGATTGTCAGTCGGGCTATACTGGTCGGAGCAGTTTTCGCCTTCTCCATCAGCATGGGCGAGTTCGGTGCCTCGGCCTTTGTCACGCGGCCGCATACTCCTACTATGCCTGTTGCCATTTTTCGTTTCCTTGGCCAACCGGGTGATTTGAATTACGGTCAGGCCATGGCGATGAGTTCTATTCTCATGCTGGTAACCTGCTCCGGTTTCTGGCTGCTCGGCAGATTAAAAGATCCGGCAAAAACTCCAGGCCTATTTATTAAGAGCTGATGATTATGTCTAATAATAGAAACATACTCGAAGTAGACCGTCTTTCGAACCACTATGAAGGCAAGCCTCTTCTACAGGATATCAGCTTTTCTCTCAAGCAAGGCGAGATCCTCTGTCTTCTTGGGCCTTCCGGTTCCGGTAAAACTACACTACTGCGTTTGTTGGCAGGACTTGAAAAAGAAGAAGCTGGTACAATCCGCTTTTGCGGCAAGGATGTTCGAAATACTCCTCCTCATAAACGAAATTTCGGCATGATGTTTCAGGAATATGCACTTTTCCCACATAAGTCTTTGCAGCAAAATGTTGCTTTCGGCCTTGAAATGCAAGAATGCCCCAATAAAGAATTATCTGAACGAGTGAAAACCGTACTTGAAATGGTTGGTCTTACAGGTATGGAGAATCGAAATATTGACGAATTGTCCGGTGGGGAAAGACAGCGCGTGGCATTGGCCAGAAGCCTTGCCCCCCAGCCACAATTACTGCTCCTCGATGAACCTCTTGGCTCTCTTGACCGGGCGCTCAGGGATCGATTGACCGGCGAGATCAGGACAATCCTTAAATCCCTTGCAGTAACTGCCGTTTTCGTTACCCATGATCAAGCCGAAGCCTTTAGTATTGCAGATAAGGTAGCGGTCCTTCATCACGGTATGCTTCAGCAGTTCGATACTCCTGAAAACCTCTATCGAAATCCGGCAAATACAACAGTTGCCAATTTTTTGGGATTTCGTAATCTCGTACAAGGAACCTTTGGTGAGGATGGTACGTTTCATTCACCCCTCGGCAAAATGCCGATAAATGAAATATCTCCAAATGTACAGCCGGGAGCAGCTGCAACCCTGCTGATCAGACCTGAAGGAGCAACCCTTGATCTCTGCCCGACATCGAGAGTTGAATCTCTTCATATTTCCGGACGGGTTATCGATCGCAGATTTCAGGGCAGCACATACAGATTAAGCTTGCTGGTTGCACGAATCCCCCTCACTTTCGATCTCCCTATTGATCCCTCACCACCTCAGATTGGTCAATCGATAGACCTTTTCTTAAACCATTCAGCGCTTGTTCTGATGAAAGAATAAAATCCAAGGGCTGTTGCTCAAACTTACCCGGAGTATCCAATCAATTGTTGAGAAAGTGGTTTCAGCCCTGTATATTTTGAGATTGTTCAATTTTAAAAACGGTTACCCGCATGCAAAAACCAAAGCCATTAATTTCAGAGACATCGCAATATACCTGCAAGGACTATCGGGAAGAGATGATTCTTCTTGCCCTGCGCCAAAAATTACAGCTATCACAATTAACTGACGAGGAAAAAACGAAATTGACGGAAGAGATTGGTCGGCTCGAGAAAATTCTCGGTTTTTAGAGTAAGTAATAAAAAATCAACTCATTACGTGGAGAAAAATTGTTCGCCATCATTTTTGCTAATGGAAACCTTGATCCTACCTCGAAAATAGATTCCCTGCTAAAAAAAGCGGATTTGATTATTGCTGCTGACGGAGGTGCCAATCACTGCGCCCACCTCGGTATCATGCCTGATGTTCTACTAGGTGATCTCGATTCAATACTTCCGGAAATCCTTGAGTCATATAAAACTGAAGGTGTTGCCATCAATCATCACCCAAAACGTAAAGACGCGACAGACCTGGAATTGTCTCTTGATCTGGCAGTAGAGAAAGGCTCCCGGTCGGTTTGGCTGATCGGTGCTCTTGGTGGCAGATGGGATATGAGTCTTGCCAATATCATGCTTGCAGCCGGTGACAAATACAAACAGCTGGAAACATCCCTGTTGGGACGGGATTGCTCCATGCAAATCCTCCATCCTGGTACACATACAATCACCGGAGAACCGGGACAAAAGGTCTCTATTTTACCTCTGAAAGGTGATGCGCATGGTGTTACCCTAAGCGGGTTCGAATATCCTCTCAAAGATCACTTCGTTCCATTCGGGTCCAGCATCGGAGTAAGCAATATCATGGAAAAAGACCAAGGCACAGTGGAATTCTCTCAGGGAATATTGCTTTGCGTTCTGTTTCAGGAAAATGAAGAAGTTTCCCCACTTAAATAATTGCTTAAAAACAGTGTAACCGTTCACTGGGAATAGCAAAATGGTCACATAACTCCTGGCCTTTAAACGTTCACCAGTGCTCCAGAGGTGCACAAGCAGGCCGACAAGCGATAGTTGGCCTATGCATGGCGGTCTTATCGTGCGCATATGGGTGGTGGTGAACGTTTACAAAACAGTTATTGCGCCCGCTTTTTAATAACCCAGTCTATCACTGCGCCAGGATCAATATATTCTACTTTTTTGCCTTGGATTTCCTCCGATTCCACTAATCCTGCCGGTTCATCAGACTGATCATTTCTTTCTTTCAAAAATTCTTCAATCTCTGAATAATTGGAAGCAGTTTTTTGGGTTTCGTCAATATTGGTTTCTTCTTGTCTTAAATTTTCGTCATAGACACTTTCATTAAGAACCGCTTCCATGGGTATCTCTTCAGCAACAGGAATCGGAACGCGCACCGGATTTTCAGGTACACCAATAACTGCTGTCTTTTTATCTTCTTTATGAGATTGCTCTTTTCCAGATCTGAGCTTTTCTGCTTTCCGGGACAAAACAGCGATTATTTCAGGAACACTATCTGTCGTTTTTTTCTCCTGGACAGAATGAAAAAAGGATTTCAATGCTGTGTCCGGGGAAAAAGTTTCCCCAAAAGTCTCTTCCCCAACTGCTTGTACCTTAGGAAGACTGACTGCCTCGCCAGAAGAGGATGGTACTTCGATGACAGTATCAGAGAGATCCTTTTTTGCTACAACGGCAGGTGCCACATTTTCAACCAGCAGTCCCTTTTCTATTGATGAATAGAAAGGCACAACATCCGAAACAGGGATGTCGGATTTCCTATCGGAATTTTGCCTTAAGGAAACGCTACGATACCCGTTCTGGTGAATTAAATTTGGTGTATTATCTCTTTCCCACAGAACATTCACGGCATGTATACCGTTCTTTTTAACCTGGCTAAAAAGATTCTGATACTCCCTGGGGTAATAAATATAGGACATGCTGAAAAGTACAGCTACGACCAGATTAACAGTTCCAAAAGTTTTCCACCCTCGTGAGATTCCTACTCGCATTCTTTCCGGTGGAATTTCAAAAGATTTTTCCGGTTCATCTCTATAGACATTCACCGAGGGTACGATGCTTGCGGCTTTGGAAGAAACAGGCAGACAAAGATCATTCACGCATTCCTTGACCATCTCGCCGGTTACTGTTTTCGTTTCCCGGATGTACCCAGACAGCATAGCGTGATCACAGATAATATTTATCCTGCGAAGAAAGCCTTCTGAGAATTCATAAAGGTTGCGAATTGCATCAGGATTAAAAATTTCTTTTTCCGTGCCTGCAAACTGAAGGCTTTGTCGAATATATTCACCGGTTTCATGAAAATCAAAAGGCCGGATTGCATAATTAATGGCGATCCGTTGATGCAGCGGTCTGTTTCTTTTTTCCAGCAATACATCATTAAATTCATTTTGACCGACAAACAAAATGTTGAGTATTTTAGTCGCCTGTTTTTCAATATTCGACAGTTGTCGTATTTCTTCAAGCAGATCCGGACTCAGACGCTGGGATTCATCAATTATGAGGAGCACCTTTTTACCTGCCGAATAGGCAGTGGCCAGAAATTCACCAAACTGAACGAGGAAGGATTCTTTACTGCGGAACTTCTTTTCCATCTCAAATGCATGGGAGATGTAATTCATGAAGTCGATCATTTCCAGGCCTGGATCGGGAACCTTAGCTACGATAACTTCTTCACCCAGGCTGTTTATCAGAGCGTTAACCAATGTCGTTTTACCAGTACCAACATCACCGGTAAGCAAAAGAAACCCTTTGTTTTCGGTTATACCGTATTTAAGGATGGCAAGTGCTTCTTTGTGCATTGTACCAAACCAGAAAAAACTCGGATTGGTATTGATCTGAAAAGGTTTTTTGTGAAGGCCGTAGAAGGAAAGATACATGTTGATCCCGCCTTAAAGATTTTTAAAGGACGATATAATACCTCGAATGGCTAAGTAAAAAGCTTCATTTTCGAGACGCTCTAATATTCCGGCGACCGGGAGGTTGTCGGAATAATAGTTTTTTCGTGGCAATCTGGAGCAAATGAAAAATTTTTACTCAGCCGTCAACTTTCCCTATAAAATTTCTTTCATCGCTTCGAGAACCGGATTGATCTCATTAGTCACATTCTGTTTAATTAATCGTTTTGATTTCCCGCCATAATTTTGTACACAGTCATATTGCTCCCATCCTTTTAAAGGATAATCGAGATCAACGGAATTCCATTTAGGATGGCCGTTTTCCCTAAGCCAGTCAATATTTTTTTCCAGAATATCTGCAAATTTTCCTACATTTTGACAATTGGCCATTCTAAAATTATAGGATACAAGTACGGATTTAACTGCAACCGTTTTGACGGTCTTTGTCTGCCAGCTATACGTATCGGCAGGAATTTCAGTTTCGGGATAAAACTCAACAACGTTTTCATTGAGGATTGGAATCAATGACAGACCATTGTCTGCAGTCACCTGTTCGCTAAATAATTTAACAGGGTAACCAGCTACATAAAACAACGCATCTATTTCACCTTTCTTCAGTTGAGCAAGCGCTTCATCGGCTCCTATTGTTAATATAGAAGAAGGTCTCACATCAGAAATCTCAAATAAGAGCTTGGCTGTCAGGTACGTGCCGCTGCCCTCTTGACCTATGGCCACTTTTTTCCCAGTCAGTTCGTTGAAATCTGTGATATCACTCCGGCCCAGCAAATGTATTTCTTCATTATAAAGAGGATAAATCATCTTGATTTTCTGGGCAATTTTCTTAAGTACGGGGTCAGTCTGTACTTTGGCAACAAAAGCGAGAACATCTGATTGGACAATTCCCATTTGGGTATTTGGTCGTTTGTAGACCGCATAAATGTTTTCAACCGAACCATCGGAATTGGCAACATTCAATTTGATACCATCTTGCGCTACCAACTGCTCCAGATTCAATCCAAACTGATAGTATGTTCCTGTAAGCCCTCCGGTTACCATTCCCATTGGCACCATTACGTTGTTTCTGGCAAAAGACATTCCGGTTAAAACAAAGACACAAAACAAAGATAAAGAAAACTTGATGATTTTGATTTTCATCTGATACTCTCCTTTTCCAGTTGAAGTGTTTATGTAACAATTGATGCAATAATGGAAAGCAATCTACCTGATCCTAGCCAACTTTTCAACTATCCTATCTTATGCCTTCCGTGTTCTTAAGAGTTGATCTAACTCATTCAAAAGCCATAAAATCTTCTAAATGGTTTACTGCCAACAACTTTTGTACCTGACACTGTCCTGACAAATGAGAACGGCGGGTACCTGATCATAAGATAAAATGTTCCTTGATTGCACTCTCCAGGCCTTTGCAATCTGGGAGCACTTTAGTACCAACAGGAAAATCGACTTCTCCCTGAACGCCGATAAAATGCAATCCGGTTTCATTGGCCGCATTTAAATCCGTTAAGGCATCACCGACGAAAACACAACATTCAGGGTTAAACCGGTATTCTCTGAGAATATGACGAACATGATCCGGTTTTTTAATTGGTGAACCAAGGACTTTCTGAAAATATCCTGACATTTTCCGGCGCTCGATTATACACTGCAGCTCATCCTCTGGAGTACCGGAGATAACAAACATCGGCAGATTATTCCTTTTTTTGTCCAGAAAATCTTTGGCGCCATCAATCCATTCAATGGCAATAACCTTTTCCATGACCAGTTCCGAATATGCGGCTGCCAAGGATTTAAGTTCTTCATCACTAAGGTGATGCTTGATTATATGTTGATGAGCATAACGTATCTTTTCTACCCTGCTGATACCGCCATGCTGACGATGATAGTCTATAATCTCAGCTACAATATCCTGATCATAATTTTCAAACAGGGACCGAAAAGCTTCAGTTTTAACAGCATTTGAATCAACAATTACGCCATCAAAATCAAAAAGTACTGCCTGGAGTTTAGGTTTTATATTCATTTGTCAAATTTGTCATGTTGATGTAACCGTTCATCGACTATTTAAGGTATAATTAAATAGCCAAGTTCAGAGCAGGTTGAATATTTTTATTACAATAAGCCAATAAACAGGAAGAGGATAGTGAAAAACCATAAGAAAACCACGGATTATCATCATTGGCGGGTTTCTCACCCGCGTACGCTCATTACGACACCGGTTTTTAATCTCATTTCCGGCAGAGTACATTGCTGTCGCAGCGGAATAGAAAAAGATTTTTTCAAACTTGAATTTACACCATGGGTAAACGTTGTCGCCTGCACTGCCCAAAAAGAGATCATCCTGATCCGGCAGTATCGTTTCGGGACAGACAGGGTCGAATTGGAAATTCCAGGAGGTGCGGTAAATGACGATGAAACGCCACTTGAAGGCGGGTTAAGGGAATTACTTGAAGAAACCGGTTATGCTGGTGAAAATGGTCGAATCATCGGCAAAGTTTGTCCAAATCCCGCAATTCAGAACAATTTCTGCTACACGGTCCTGGTGGAAAATGTTCATCAAATAGCAAAGCCACATCTTGATGAAATGGAAGATATCGAGGTATTGACTGTGCCCGAAGAAACAGCCTTCGACTATATTCGTGATGGGACTATCAGTCACGGACTGGTTCAGAATGGCTTAATGTTTTATGCAATGACAACCAAAAAAATATGACAGCGTCGTAAATTTTGGCTCCAGAACACGATTCCCTGAAAAGAATTGACAGAATGACCATTTCCCGGTAATTCTGTATAGTTGTTTAAATCGATGAACAAGCGGCATTTGCCGCTTTTTTTTATACCCCTCCCTTACTTTCTATGAGTCTTTATCATGAGTGAAGAAAATCAAACTCTCGCACAACGAAGAGAAAAATCTGCATCGCTTGCAAAGCTGGGCGTAAATCTGTACAGCAACAATTTCAAACCTGCCAATAAAGTTCAGGAACTTCTTCCTAAAGGAGAGAACCTGGGGCCACAGGATATTGAACCGGGTGGAGCCAGCTATTCAATTGCAGGGAGAGTGATGGCCATGCGAAAATTCGGCAAGGCTGCCTTCTGTACAATTGCCGACAAAAGCGGTCAGCTTCAGATTTACGTGAAAAAAGATATTCTTGGAGATGAAATTTTCGAGACTTTTAAAAAATGGGATATCGGGGACATTATTGGTGCGGAAGGCACCTTGTTTAAGACCAAGGTAGGAGAGCTTTCTCTTCAAGCTCGGCAGATAACCATGATCTCCAAATCTCTTCGACCTCTTCCTGACAAATGGCATGGCTTGACCGATGTCGAGACCCGCTACCGGCAACGTTATGTTGACCTCATTGTTACCCCGGAGACCAGAGAGACATTCAGGAAGCGCGTGGAAATCATCCGTCTGATCCGCGATTTCCTGAACGGAAAGGATTATATGGAAGTCGAGACACCTATGATGCAGCCAATCCCGGGTGGAGCAACAGCCAAACCTTTCCATACCTATCATAATGCCCTGAATATGGATCTTTATCTGCGTATTGCACCGGAACTCTACCTCAAACGTCTTCTGGTGGGCGGCTTTGAACGTGTGTTTGAGATAAACCGGAATTTTCGGAATGAAGGGCTTTCTACCCGCCATAATCCTGAATTTACTATGCTTGAGTTCTATCAAGCCTATGCTACTTACGAAGACATGATAGCTCTTACTGAAGATATGATCTCATCAGTCTGCCTGAAGGTTAACGGCACCATGAAAATAACGTATCAGGGAATAGACGTAGACTTGACTCCTCCCTGGAAGACACTGACTATGGACGAAGCCTTGATGGAGATTGCCGGCATCGAAAAAGATATCCTTACCGACGATGCCAAAGTTCTTGCACTTGCAAAAGAGAAAGGAATACAACTTGAAGATCAGTCGGGATCCGGTAAAGCCAAGACCGAACTTTTCGAGTTGCTGGTTGAGGAAAAACTTATCAATCCGACCTTTATCACATCTTACCCAACCGAGGTTTCGCCGCTCGCTAGAAAAAATGAGCAGGACCCAATGATAACCGATCGTTTCGAGCTCTTTATAACAGGACGTGAATTAGCCAATGGATTTAGTGAACTCAACGACCCTGTCGATCAGCTTGAGCGTTTTGAAAAACAGATTGCCGATCGCGGCGATGACGATGAAATTCATCCTGAACTGGACGCCGACTACATCCGCGCTCTGGAATACGGGATGCCCTCGGCGGCAGGAGAAGGCATCGGCATAGATAGACTGGTAATGCTCCTCACCGATGCACCATCAATTCGCGATGTCATCCTCTTCCCCCACCTCAAGCCGGAAACAAGACTGCATCAGGAACAAGAAGACTCACTACAGCATCCGGAAATTTTGTGATAAAATAATTATGTTTGAATGGTTCGTCGGCCTCAGATACCTCAGGGCTAAACATAAGCACGGCTTCATTTCGCTCATCTCGTTCATTTCCGTCGCGGGAGTTACAGTAGGAGTTATTGCGCTCATTGTGGTATTGGCCGTCTACTCCGGATTTACCGAAGGACTGCGCGACCAGATCCTTGGGGTCAACTCCCATATCATCGTCCAGCAGCTTGGTGGGCCAATCAATAACTATCCGCTTGCCAGGGATCGCGTCCTTACTGTGAAGGATGTCACTGGAGCCACGCCGTATCTTTACGCACAAACGCTGGTGAGCGGCACCGGTGGCGGCAGTGGTATTGTTCTACGGGGGATCGATCCGGTAACTGCGGAAAATGTTGTCGGTCTTTCGCGCCAGATGGTCCATGGGTCAATCCATGACCTTGAGCAGGACAGGGAAGTGCGGGTACCCAATGTCATCCTTGGAAAACAGCTGGCCAATGAGCTCAGGGTAGGTGTTGACGACCGGGTACGGCTTATCTCCCCTTCCGGCCCCCTCACACCAATGGGTATTATCCCCAAGGTTAAAACCTGCCGGGTATCCGGGATCTTTGAGACCGGCATGTTTGAGTACGATTCCACATTGGCATATATGTCGATTATCAATGTACAGAGTTTTCTTGAACTTGGGGATGTTGCCCACGGAATTGAAGTGGCTGTGTCTAATAACGCACTGGGAAAAGCTGATCAGATTGCCAAAAGAATTACCGAAAAACTTGGACCGGGTTTCATTGCCAAAGATTGGATGATGATGAACAGCAATTTATTTGCCGCATTCAAGCTTGAAAAAATTGGCATGTTCATTGCCATGACCCTAATAATTCTCGTTGCGGCACTCAATATAATCAGTGCCCTGGTTATGGTGGTCATGGAAAAGAGCAAGGACATTGCAATCCTTAAGTCAATGGGTGCGACTTCGGGGTCCATTATGAAGATTTTTTTCTTACAGGGATTGGTTATTGCCATTGCCGGTACAACTCTTGGTGTCACGGGAGGTTTGGTTTTATGTGAACTGCTCTCTCATTATCAATTTATTGAGTTGCCATCCAATGTCTACCCAATGACAACCCTTCCAATTAAAGTATTGCCGCTGGATGTTACCATAATAGCTCTGAGTTCAATTGTTATAACGCTGCTGGCTACCCTTTATCCTTCATGGAAGGCATCCACCGTCCATCCGGCTGAGGTACTCTCGCAATGACACTATTCAGTGCAAAAAATATAACCAAAAGTTATGGCAACGGTGAAGGCAACGGCGAAAATGTCCTAACTATTTTAAGAGATGTCAGCCTCTCGGTTGAACCGGGTGAGATGACCGCTATCATAGGAGCCTCTGGTTCCGGCAAGACCACACTGCTGCAGATTTTAGGAACTCTCGACCAACCATCCGGTGGTGAGTTGTTATACAGGGATGAACCGTTGCTAAAAAAAACACCCACCGAACTTGCCCGTTTTCGCAATGCATCAGTTGGGTTTATTTTTCAGTTCCATCATCTGCTGTCAGATTTCACGACTCTTGAGAATGTCATGATGCCTGCATTGATAGCTGGCCAGAGCAAAAAGGATGTGATGGGACCAGCAAAAGTTCTTCTCGACCGCGTTGAGCTTGGCCATCGCCTGCACCACAAAGTCGGTAAACTATCCGGCGGTGAACAGCAGCGTGCCGCACTCGCCAGAGCTCTTGTCATGAACCCCGAATTGCTTCTCGCCGATGAGCCTACCGGTAATCTGGATTCCAGGGCTGGGGAACTTGTTTTCGAACTGCTCCACGATCTTTGCCGTGACCGCAGGTTATCAACCGTAATGGTTACCCACAATATCAAACTCGCTGAGCGTATGGATCACTGCCTCACCTTACGAGACGGCGTATTAAGTCCCACAGAAAATTTCCAGAAAAATTTTGAATTTTAATCAGAACCACATTGCTAGAAATTTAATCAAAAATGAATTTTTCAGCGCCACGCATGCTGCTCTTGTAAAGGTCTGATCAGTATCCTGCCTGACCCCATTGTTTTTTTCTCTGAAGTCTCGTGATCATCTTCCGGATGGCGCCTGGCATTATGGTCATCATCAGGAACTATGTTATCCATGGTTACTTCACTCTTATCGGTCGCTAAAGATCTCTTCTTGTCTGTAAGATTTTGATCTTCCGAAAATTCCTGCACAGTAATTTCATCAAAAACATGATATTGTTCATCCATAATAATTTTTGATCCTGGTGAATTATCTGTTGTCTCAACAGTACCGGATCCCACTGATTTGCTAACGTTCTTTTCATTTGCTGCACTAGGCAAAACCTGCGGTTCTTTAGGCAGTTCCTCCTGATGCCGCAAGAGATCTGCTGTCCCCGATATCAAAATATTAGCAAGAGGCGTTTTTAACATTGTGTCCGTGTTATCAAGCAAATCATTTCTGAGAGTAAAAACATTTTCCAGCTCAGAGAATTCGGCTCTCATTTTTTTGCTGGAAGCGGAATCAAGCGATGCAAAAAGCTCTTTTGCCGAAGAAGGATCTAATCTTATCCCAAAGGAATATAACTGATTTTCTGCCAGATTTACAAACTCACCTTTTACCTGTCCGGTAAAGACGTCAAAAAAGCTGACGAGCAGATCGAATGGCACCTTTCCCTGTTCATCCCTTAGAATGAATGGCCCCACCCTCCCTTCTGCAATCAGTGATTTCCCTTTTATAGATGCTTTGACCTCTCCCTCAACTGCATTGTTGAATGTGAAATCGTGGAACAAAAGCATGAGGTCATCAATCCTGTAGTGAGAATTCTGCATCCTATCAACCAAAACAGCTGTGCCGTCGGTCACTGCAAAGAGGCCAATGGAAAGTTTCCTGGATAAATTCCATCTTGAACTATCATCACCCTGCGGCTCCGAGAAATTCCAATTCACCTTGCCATCTGTTCTTTTCTCCAGATTGACTTCCAGTCCGCTGATAATAAATCTACTGAATTCTATTTCTCCTTTTAATAAAGACAGAATTTCTATTCTCGCTTCAAAAGAATCAATTTTTAACAAATAATCGGTCAGATATCCTTCAGGATTTTCTATTGTAAAGTCAGAAAATGAAATACTTAAAGCGGGAACAAAGGATAATCCTAAATTTGATCCTATTTTTATAGATCTGCCTGTAAAACTACTTAATTTTTCCTCTATTTCCGGTTGAAATCTCTGTACATCAACCACTATAGGTAAAACTAAAATAGTGGCAGTCAGAAGAAAAAGGAAGATTATGACGGCGACACTACATTTAACGATTCTGTTCATAAAAAAAACCTCTAATCCTGATACTTATAACAACAGTCTTTCGGTAAACATTCACCGGCACCACAGTTTTCTGAGTATCTCCTCAATTTGCTCTTCCCGGTAAACGGCGGCTTCTGCCGAAGATCGTTTTTCTTTGACAGACCTGCTCTTCATTTCTATTTTGACTTGAGACCTTCATCTTAGCCCGGATTTCTCACCAGTCGAGGTTGCCGTGTATCCGAGAAGTGAAGCAATGAACTATAGTTGCCTATATTCATTGCTTCAGCGACGAAAGAGACGCGGTGAGATCGGCTGGCCTTTGGTGAACATTGTGAAAATTTCAGATTTAAAAAGTGAAACCTAGTGTATTGAAAACTCAACTATATTATGAAATTTACACAATGTTCATGAGAAATCCGGGTTAGACCATTCACCTGGAGATAAAATTATGTTAGAGCGTGCAAAATCCATGGTTCTTGCTTCTTTTGTCGCTGATTCACTTGCTCTCGGATCACACTGGATTTACGATACAGCAAAAATAGAACAACAGTTTAACAGAATAACCGATTTACTCCCCCCACATGAAGGGACATACCATCCCTCAAAGACCCTGGGCGATTTCACCCATTACGGTGATCAGGGCTTTCATTTGCTTAACCATCTCGTTCTCCATGATGGCAATTTTGATATCACAGAGTACAGTCGGGACTGGCAATCTTTCATGTCAGGGTATCATGGCTATAAAGACAAGGCCAGCAAGGAGACACTGAAAAATCTTGATGCAGGTACAAAACCTGACGCATGCGGATCTAAATCCACAGATCTCGGAGGTCCTGCAAGAATCGCCCCGCTTATATACTGTTACCACGACAATTTGGGTCAAATGCTTTCCGCAGTTAAAGCCCAAACTGTATTAACACACACCGGTCCTGGGGTTGTCGATGGGGCGTTATTTTTGGCCAAAAGTTGTCATACGGTTCTACACGGAGCGACACCACGTGAAGCTTTTGAAAAAGTATTGGAAAAACCAATGGGCAATTCGGAATTGGAAAATCGTCTTCGTAATTGCCTGGAATCGACAAATCTCAGCATTTGCGAACAAGTTAAAATATTTGGACAGACGTGTTCTATCAATTCTGCGCTTCCAGGTGCTGTCTATGCTGTTCTGAAAAGTGAAGATTCGCTCGAAGAAGCTCTTATTGAAACAGTCATGGCAGGCGGGGATTCTGCAGCCCGGGGAATGGCGGTGGGTATGATTCTCGGTGCTTATCTTGGTAAAGACAAAATTCCTTCACGCTGGCTCGAGAAACTCACCAGGTACAAACAAATAAGCACAGCTCTTGATAAACTGATTTGAATTACTACGGTTGGCCCTGAATTTCATTAAGGTAATTCGAATGTTTTTTATGTAACTGAAAGATGTAATCCATGAAAGTACCAGTACCCCAACCTCCTTTATCTTTTCACATCTGTATGAATTAGTTAATAAATATTTTTCTTACTGCTAAAGAAAAATACTGGCACCGTGCTTGCAATAACTCTAATGTTCCTCAAGGGACATAAACAAGCCCCCCCAATCGGGTAGAATTTACGTAATTTGTATTTTCTGCCCGATTTTTTTTGTTCAAATTAACAAAGGACAATTAATTGTCCTTTACCAAAGATCTCCGGTATTCGTAGTAGGCCTGACGTGAGGCAACATAAGGATCAACCGAGAAGCGTTTCAAATCTTCATAAGCTTCCCGATTCAGAGATAAATGATTCACTCTGTCGGTTGTGTAATATGAAATTTCAAATGTCTGGTTATCATTAACGTAAGGCAACGGATGAGAAAAAGCATCCACCACACGGCCAATGGATCCTCTTACGGATGAAGGTCCAAGAACCGGCCAAAACAAATAAATACCCTCCCCCATTCCCCATTTTCCAAGAGTCTGACCAAAATCCGCACGTCGAGCTTTGACACCGAATTCCACATCTGCTATATCGGCAAAACCATAAACACCGAGCGTACTATTTATGAGAAATCGTTGAACAACAATGCCGGATTGTTCCAGGTTACCCTGAAGAAGAGAATTGAGCAGCCTGATAGGCATGGCAATGTTTGAAAAGAAGTTGCCGAACGACTGTCGCAGCTCAAGGGGAAAAACCCACATATAGCCATCTGTTACCGGCTTGAGGACCCATTCGTATAAAACATCATTAAATTCGAAGAATACGCGATTTATTGGCTCCAGAGGGTCACTTATATATATATCACGTGACTCGTCATCCTCGATAAAATCCACATCAGTCACTTCGTCACCGAGATAATCGGGATAACTTTCCTGTGCGGTAACATTGTCGTTTACAGACAAGAGGGATAACAGCATGAAGAGAGAAAAAACGAAAATACGTTGGCAGTTTTTCATAGGTATACTTGTTATGTAGTTAATGTTATAAGAGAATTTCTCTATCATATTTGATCTCACTATATATAATAGCCTTTCTCCTTCATAAATACTCATCATTTTTCTTGCTTCATTTTCATTGCGATGAATGAATTGTCGCAATTCAACAACCAATAGTCAATTTGTTATTTGATGACTCCGGAGTATATACCCTAAAAGGATATCAGATAATGAACACAAAAAAACCAGCCAAAATTATCAGAAAGGCGAAAGGAATCACCAGTGGTTTCGAGGTAACCATATCTCCTGCCATCGCCCTTTCAATCACTCGATAAGTAGCGTAAAAAGAGGCAAGCAATCCACCAAGAACCGTAAGAAACTGCAGGACAAAAGTTGAGTCAGAGCTAATGAGCTGAATGTTGTCATAAGAATACCGCCAACCGAATAGCTCTTGTATATTAGGTACAATTCGACCTGCACCCCGGACAAAAACATCGAGATGAAACGCCATATACCCGCCGAGAATAAGTGGAATACAGCCGTATCCGAATAACGGAAGAAGGAGATTCTTGTCCATTTTTGCATACCGAGACTGCACAGTCACCATAAGATAATAGCCGACTTGAAAAACCAGAATCCATAGAAAAAAAATCCAACTACCAATCGCATACTCCGGCAGACTTAAACCTGCATTGATAGGCAGCGATGCCAGCCAGTCGACAAGTTTAACAAATTCGTTCTGCAAAACAAAAGGGAAAAAGATTGCTCCCATAGACACTATCAGAAAACTATCCGCCCGTCTTGGTGTCTCCAGTGCCCACAACTCCTGAGGTGCCAGACGAAGATTAAGCTGAATAGAACTGTTATCGCAGGTTTTAATACACTTAGCACACATGATGCAATCTCTGTTGTTGTCTACAAGGTATGGATGTCTGAACATAGGACATCCGGAAATATCGGCATCTCCGGTAAAACAGGCATGACTTTGGCACCTGTTCATACATACATGTCTGTTCGAACGTAATTCAACCACAGAAGGCATGGCGAAAATGGCGTTGACAGCCCCCAGGGGGCAGAGGTATCTGCACCAGCTTCTCCTGGAAAACACAACGCTAAACAGAATTGAGCCAAGAGTAATAACCAGAATAATTCCTCCAGTCAGGTAAGGATTGTTATAGGCATCCCATATTATTTCAACCCAAAACACCAGAATACAGAGGATTGCCATGATCCAGCCGGAATAATTTTTGATGAAAACAGGGGTTTTGCGCGTGGGTTTGATAATATTTTGCAATAAGGTTCCGGGTACAGCAAAAGAACAAACGCTGCACCATGTTCTCGCCAGAAAGAAAAAAGAGAAAAACAAAAGCGGCCAACCTATATACCAGCCAAGAGTAAGTCCGATATTCGACTCAGGGTTGGTGGGTCCGAAAAAAAGAAACAGCACCGTGAGGATGAATACACAGCCAATAGCCACCTGAGGAACCCGAGGAAAAATCCAACTCGAAAGAAAACTTCTCATCCAGTTAATCCTCAGAATATTATATTCCCACTTACCTTCTGTTTTCGGCAACCCCAGCAAAATCTGATCAGGCAATATTTCATCTTTCTTTGCCAGCATAACTGCCCGACGGATAACGCTCGAGAGTTCCGTCAGGTTACCGGGCCAGTCATAGTTCATGAATATTCCAAGGGTCTCCGGACTGACCTTATGAATATTTTTCCCATACTCTTTGCTGTAACATCCCAGGTAGTGGGAGACCAGCCTTGGCAGGTCTTCCTTATGATTTCGTAGCGGAGGAACGCAGAAATGCTGCCGTTCGAACAAGGCAAGAAGTTCAGGTAATAATTTGCCCGTACTCTTAATATAGTCAATCGGAAAATTGCTGATAAAGGCGATTCTCGACTGCATGGCCAGTTGCCGGGTGCTGTCAACATGCGTATACGTATCACTCTCAATGATTTTAATAAGCTTTTCCTGTAGCTCTTTTTTCATCAGGTGTGCATGAGTGAAAACAACCGTACCTCCTGAAGTCTGTTCAAAAAAACCTGCCTGTCGCGCCTGAGCAAAAGGAAAGCCGCTCTGTTCGGTACCAAACAACTTTCGCTCAAGCCGCATAGGATCATATTCTCTGAGATCAATCTCCCGGTATTGCCCACCGGACCGATGGCTTTGCACATGAATTTGCCTGGCAATAATCGATTTTCCGGTCCCAGCCTCCCCTGTCAAAATAAAGGGTTTATTATCGGCGGCAAAGAGGTCTATTACTGCCTGAGTTTTTTTGGCGGTTTTGGATGCTCGAATATCATCGTTTTTACGTCTGGTCAACCGTCGCAGTTGAATAGCTGATAAGGACTTATCTTTAAACAGAATAACATCGTCTGCAGCGGATTTTTCCTCAATGTGGCCTTCATTGCCGTTCGTATCTACCTGGTCGACAAAGGCCACCCGCAGCCGCTCGGCCAAAGCGGCATCGAGCTGCTTGTGAATTCTACTGTTGGATAGAAACGCGATTCTGAAAAATCGTTTGTCAAAACAGATAATTACCAGGTCACACAAAGCCCGCACCGACAGAGAACGCGGCTTTGCTGTAAGAATACCAGTCTCGCCAAAATGTCCACCGGGACCTATCCTGCCGACAACCTTGGCAACACCATCATCACGCTCTAAAACCAGCTCTGCTTCTCCCATAGCAATAACATAAAAAACCTCACTGTCGTCACCCTGGCGATAAACATACTCGCCTTCAGCAATGATTTGCACACGGGCAACTTCGGAAAAGGAGGCAAGTTCAGCAAGCGTGGCATCTTTAAAGAGAAGTGATCGTTGAAGGTTTTGCGCAATTATTTCTCTTCTCATATACTTGCCCAAGGAGAATGTTGGTGCATTAACTGCATGTTAACACTATGCTGATTTGAATATTCAGAATAATCGGGAGTCGGCTTAAGAGGTGGAAACGAGGAAGTTTTTTCACTTTTGCCCGCATTTTCTCATCAGTTCAGGCGGCGTCAACTTCAAAGTTTTTGGTAGTGAACCATAGTAGGCTATGTTTACTGGCAAAATACTGACGAAGATGGCGCCGCATGGACTGACCTATGGTGAACATTGTGTTGATTAAGAGGAAAATTGAAAAAATGTCGAACCTCTTGAAAAAACAAATACATTCTGAAAATCAACAC
>JBARUR010000143.1:0-3124 GCA_049645845.1 Desulforhopalus sp.
TCAGTTCTACGGTTTTATCAATAATTGCGGGAGATTAATCTGGTCAAAAATAGTAGAACAGGATTTTGTTCTCTGGTTAGCGGTTGAGATATAGCTAAGTCGCAACAATTGATAAAACCTATTCTTACTATCAACGCCATCGATGGTCAAAAATGAAGCAATTGCCTCAGTTGACTGTATGGAAACATCAACAATTTGAAATGCTGCATTTTTAGCCGGTTTTTCAGGTATGATCACATGCAACATAACAGGAAACATCTAAACGTAGGGCAGCCTCTTCGGATCTGATCTTGCCATTGCCAATCTCTATGCCCTGGTGGTACTGCACGATACTTACAATACTGCCGTGATGCCTTGAATAGGGCTAATACGTTCACTCGTATTGAAATATGATAGAGGCATTGACAAACAGGGATAAACTTTTTTATCATCACCTTGGGACGCTAGCTGATGGATGGTTAATAGTTTTAAGGAAAAATCAAAATGTTGATCCAGAAACAATTGGAGTTCAATGGAGAATCCGGCAAATCTTATACTATTGAGATATACGCTAAAAGTGCTCATCTCCCCCAAAAAGCCGGTATTTATATCATTACATACTCTCATCCTCGCGGCCACTTGTCTGGATTTCAGATAAATATTCTTGCTATTGGAACAGCAGCGAATTTAGATTCAGCAGTAGCAGATTTAAGAGAAAAGGATAGTTGGTCGAAAGAATGCTGGAATTATACCTGTATATTATGTGTTGATGATGCAGCGAAGAGGCAAGAATATTTTCAAGATCTGCAACGAAGCAGTTCTGTTCAATGCTGAATGAATTCCAAGTTTGGAACATCGTCACCGTCCATCTAAGATAATTCCTGTTATGTTGCGAGTTGATCTATCTAGCTTGAATTAAAGGAATTTTTCGAGATTTTCAAAAGATTCGATATTTGTAATAATATCGGGGGGTTGTGGTGAGTTTGGGAATTGATACTAAAGAACTCGCAACATAATTATTTTACTCTAATCAAACTACTGCGATAAAATTTCCATAGCCATTGAAGTGCTACCTAAGTGGGAAATAATTAAATACGTAAAGAAAACTGATCGTTAACTCTCTCATATCACTAGTAATAATTTAACCTCATTAGTGGTTCACACCATTACACTAAAAGTGTGGCTATTTAATTTTGTCATACTTAATACTTATTTTTCTCAGCCATACAGTTTATTCTTCAAAATACAGTTGTCGCAGATATAGCCTAAATAACTCCACCGTCGCCACACTCGAGTTGTCTAGACCTTTATCATCAAAATCTTTTACTAGGCTTTTGTGCCCTAACTCAACAATATACTCACGAAACTTCTTGAGGACAGTTCTTTTTTCCTTCTCGGCAAGACTTTTAAATTTTTCCAAAGAAACTTTTACCTGCTCCTCATTACGACGTGTCCGTTCTTCCTCTTTTTTATTTTCTCGCTGCTCTTTCTCCCTTTGTTCATTTTTCTTTACCTCAATATCCAATTCGAGCTTACTTTTTCCTGTTATCTGTTCACGAAGTAAGTAAGCAAGAAAAGCCCCATCTTTCTTTTCAACCTTCCCAGCTGCTAAACATTGCATATAATATTCGATAATTTGATCAATCTTATCCCGCCCAATATCATCAATGAAAACCTTAGCCCTCAAGGCTGATATTCCAAAATATTCAAGTTTCTCGAGTAACTCTTGATCCTCAGTACGATCAGGCTCTATCGGCAAAATCTGACCTGATTTGCCAAAAGGGAGTTCTTCCTGAAATTTAAGCGGAATAATTATAAATTTTAGCCTCGCAATGTTTCGGCCTTCTCTTATTGTTTCAAGTTTAAAGGTCAAGTCACACAAAGGAAAGCCAGCTTCATTCTTCTTTTCGAACTCTTTTTTTGCCTGGTTCAGAACCCATTGGCGAAATTGCTTAAACTGCGAATACTTTCCTTTATCAATGCCAAGAATTTCTTTCAAATCATCTACTTCAAAAACTCTATAACCAATTTTTTTGTATTGTTTCAAAAGTTGATAAATTCTGATAGAGTAGATGCTCTGAAATTGCGCCAAAATACTGAGTTTTGATTGGGTAAAATCCCTTTTCAGTTGCAGCAAATATGGCTTGAGATGAGGGTCAAAACTGAAACTGATAGTTCCTTTCTTATTGTTGTATTTACAAGAGGATACCCATCCAACTTTTAAAGGGCCATCGTCTTCAGGAATAACCAAAACCCTCTGCATGAGTTGATCTGTTAATCTATCAGCGTTCTTGTAGGCATTATTCAAATCGATATTAAGGATAGTAGCTAAATCCCGAATCTTGATTTCATAAGGGTAAAAATCGACATCATCGGGATGAATCATTGAGGCAACAGCAAAGACAAGCCGCTGCTCATTCACGGACAAGATATACCTAGATTCAACCAACTTATTCGATTGAACTACAATTGGTGATTTGTTGAACTTGCTGCTCACAAAATATCTCCCTGTTTTTTAAGTTACCTCATCATAATAAAGTATAGAACAAGAGTCAACTCTAGACCTTTGCCGTTAATCTCTATGCTTAAGTATTTAACCTTTTGTAAGTCTAATGTATTATATCGATTTGATCGTTGACCAGATATTTTAAATACTCATCAAATGACAAAGATCGCAAAAGATCCCTACCAAAATTAGGGCCAAGAACAGATCTATCACAGAATTTGCTCAGAAGAATCACCGTTCATCCCTATACCTTGACCGGGTGCGGTAATAAAAGAATTTCAACGTTTATCCTCATACCTTTCTTATCTCTCTGAAGTTTTAACTATATGCCTTAGACCTATGTCTCGGTTTACATCGCCCTGCCCTATCACCGTACATATCTATGCCTTGCATGTTTGAAAGCTCATTCCACCTTTCTTCCCTAGACTTCTGCGGCCTTTTGGTAAAAATGCATCAGGTATACCGTAAATCTCTATACCTTTTTGTATCTCTGACATCACGACAGTAAATCCCTAGACCTTTGACTCGGAGAACCCCTGCCCTATCACCGTACATATCTACGCCTTGAATGTTTGAAAGCTCATTCCACCGTTCATCCCTAGACTTCTGCAGCCTTTTGTTAAAAAGGCATCAGGTATA
>JBARUR010000144.1:0-38199 GCA_049645845.1 Desulforhopalus sp.
ACCCGGGAGAATCGCCTCAAGATCCTCGGATAATCTCTCCAGAACAATCCGTGCATTGTTGGCGACCTGAAGCTGATATTCAGAACCATGGATTACATGAAAGGATGAACGGTAGGCACCGTAAACCGAAGAGACAACTATTGCAAAAATGAACATGGCAATGAGCAGCTCAATGAGGGTGAAGCCTCTCTGGTTTAGCCCGCATTTCTCATGAACATTGTGTTGATTTTCAGAATATATTTGTTTTTTCAAGAGGCTCGACATTTTTTCAATTTTCCTCTTAACCAACACAATGTTCACCAAAGGTCAGTCCATGCGGCGCCATCTTCGTCAGTATTTTGCCAGTGAACATAGCCTACTATGGTTCTCTACCAAAAACTTTGAAGCTGACGCCGCCTGAACTGATGAGAAATGCGGGTTAGCTCCTATTTCTTATGAACATTGTGTTAAGCAACCTTGTATCCCAATGCTGGGTGAAACTTTCTTTATTTGGATTATTGTATATCCGTTCACTTCAAAAAGAAACGTTATCTTCTCTTCATCCCGTTAATCTTGGTAATTTTGATCGAAAAACTCCATCTTATTTTTTCAGTTACCCCAGCTTGTTTCGTCTCTTCTGTTTACTTACCTCTCAGCATTCTTTTTCTGTGTTTGCATAGGACAAGTTCTATGTTACGGTGTGACACCTGTATTCTGCGATGCCAGCTGTGCATCTGGATAAACATGAAAAATGTTTTTCATGCAAAGCATCAACCTTTCAGGACCAAGGGAATCCATATGGACAGCAGAGAACTCATTGATCTCAGAAAGAAACTGGAAAAAACCCAGAAAGAACTTGCCAGTCTTTTAGGGATCTCCTTAAAGGCAGTTTGCAGTTATGAACAGGGGTGGCGAAAAATCCCCAGCCACGTTGAACGCCAGCTTATTTTTCTGCTTGCAAAAAAAAATCCCTCTCAACAAGAGAGCATTAATTGCTGGGAGTTACGTAAATGCCCCGAAGAAACCAGAGAGCAGTGTCCAGCATGGGAATTCAATTCAGGACAATTCTGTTGGTTTATAAGTGGAACCATCTGTGAAAACATTACTCATACGTCCTGGGATAAAAAGATGCAGGTGTGTAAGAAATGCGTTGTAATGAAAAAACTTACTTGAAACTAAAGATCAGGGGCAGGTAAAAGAGATAAGGTTTAAACTTGTTTATCGTCGTGATGTTTTTAACTGTTCCGGAGTGTTAATGTTTTGCCATCCATAAGCTAGCGCTTCTGGAATTAACGGGTTATCAATCTTTAAATGAGAAGCCACACCACCTATTCGCAGATTCCCACTATAATTCTGTTCTTCAAATAATTGCGCTGCACGAAAATCATACCATGCCAAAAGTGGTTCACAATGCTTGTTCCCTGCTAGTCGAGGAGCCCGTCCCCAACAACCGGATCGACGCTTCGAAATAAGCCAGTGTATCGCCTCGGGAGTTATATGAGGCATATCACAGGCAACAAACATCCAGGTCACCAGCGGCTGCCATCGCATAGCCGCAAGAATTCCCGTCAATGGACCGGCCACATTTGGTATATCGGCAAGTCGCTCAATATCTGCAAGTTTACCAGGAAGCAGGCCGGCTCCCGAAACAACTACGCCATCCACCAGAGGACGCAGGATATTTGTTGTTCGCTCCAGCCATGTCAGATTTTGCTCATCTTTTATCAGATGCTTCGGCTGCCCCATTCTGGAACTCTTGCCTCCGATCAAAATACACGCCCAGATTGGTATCCGGGACACTCGTTCATCCAATTCTTCCATGAGTTGACCGGTAAAACATTCAAGGGCCGAGTCATTGCAATTATCACCTGTCCAGATAAACTCGGCAGGAACTGATTTGGCATAACTTTCCATTCGGATCTCTTGCAGAGGGAGATCAACTCCTGTATCAACTATGACTATGTCATATAATTTTACCCAGGACAACAGGGCATACTCATTGAGGAAGTCTTCCTTTTTGAGATAAACACCGTCGATTGCACGGTTTTGAAGACAGTTCAGCAACCGTCCGATAAATTTGCTTCGTAGCTCTTTTGTCATGCCGGAAATCTGAAATACCGGTATACGTGAGAAGATACTGCTCACACCCTTGCCGTTAGTACTCAAGCGGCTGGCTTTATCCGTCATATCATCAATTCCAACATATTTTCCGGCAGCACTCCGGCCTGACGGCCTCGATCCATAAATACATTGACCGCAGCCTTCCCTTCTTCGCCCAAATCTCTTGAAAAATCATTCACATATAACTGGATGTGGCTGCGAACGATTTCCGGTTCCAGCTCCTGGCTTTTACTTCTGATATACGGCAGACAATCGTCCTGATGGTCAAATGCATAAGCAACGCTGTTTTTTATGGCTTGATCAATAGCCAGAATTCTGTCTCGACCGAGGTTTCTTCGGGCAGCAATGCAGCCAAGCGGGATAGGCAGGCCTGTGCTTTGTTCCCACCACTCACCGAGGTCCTGGAGACAAAATAAGCCCTGTTCCCCATAGGTAAAACGCGATTCATGGATAATAACTCCTGCATCTACTTCACCTGTTCTGATAGCACCCATTATTTGGTCAAAACGCATTTCCACTAACTGGTGACAATCCGGTCGAAACATCTGCAGCAACATTGCAGCCGTCGTCATTTTTCCGGGGATGGCGATTTTCCTATGCTCCAGATCATCAAGAGCTATTATCGAGCCGGAGACCAGTAGTGGACCACAACCTCTGCCGAGAGCACTGCCGGCGGATAAAAGACAATATTCATCCAACACGTGTCCCAGCGCGTGAAAAGAGAGTTTGGTCACATCAAGTGTTTTTGCCATGGCCCACAAGTTCAATTTCTCCACATCTTCCAATATGGGGTCTCCAAATTGTACCCCGGCAGAATCTATCAGCCCATGAACCAGGCCATAGAAAATAAAAGTATCATTGGGGCAGGGTGAAAACCCGAGGGAGAGATTTTTATTTACGGGAAACATCTATAATTCCTTTTGTTAATTGTGCGGCTGTACTTGCTGCTTTTTGGCAGGCATCCTGTAAACGCCAGGTAGATAAATCTCTTTCTTCGACATAATTTGAAATACACCGAAGCTCAGTGCAGGGCAGGTTAAATTCCCTGCACACCCTGGCTACGGCAGCTCCTTCCATGTTTTCACAAATTCCATTCCATCTTGCCTGCAGCATTTTTCCGCGAGCTGCCGTGCCGGTTGCCCCATTCACGGTTATAAAAGTACCTGCGTGGTGATTAATTCCAAAGCGATAAAGAACAGCCCGGGATTTTTCCAACAGAGAAATATCCATGGGATAAAGGATTTCTCCGGTAAGAGAACTATCCAGATACATTACAGAATCATTTAAACAGACGCCAAAATCTCCGAGAATTTCCTGTTCAGCAAGGCAAATATCCAGGAGAACAGGCTGCTGCAGAAGGTTCTCATCCGGCAGGATATACGCACCTCCAACACCAAAATGTATCACAGCGTCAAACTGTTGCTCGCATTCACAGAGGAACCTGGTCAGTCGAAGTGTCGTTTCAACAGGACCGACGCCAGTCACCAGCGTTCGACAGAAATCAGGTGCCATTAATTCAGCTGCAAAAGGGGTCATTTCTATTTCGGTTGCAGCAATTGCCAGAATCATGGTATTTACAACAGCTCCTCTATCTAAAAAGGACAAGACACGACCGAAGACGAACCTACAGCTCTCTTCTGCTTGAGTCAGTGGACACTCCCATTGAGTCAGTGGACACTCCCACTCAATAACAACCTTTAACATTAACGCAGAATTTAACTAAATGCATTGTCCACAGCGCATGGACCTCATTTTTTATTCTCCCCCAAAAGTATTATGCACAAAGACCTTATTCTAAATTCGTACAACTATCACCTTCCTGAACACCTTATCGCCCAGCACCCGGCTGAGAAACGTGACAATTCCCGGCTCATGGTGGTTCATTCCGGTTTTGAGACCCCGGCCAAGCAGGTATCGCATAATTATCGTTTCAGTGATATTGCAGGATTTATCGGCAAAAATGATATGCTTGTAGTCAATAATACCAAAGTTTTTCCGGCACGACTCCTCGGAGCCAAGGAGACCGGCGGCAAGGCGGAGGTTTTTCTGCTGGAGTTTCCGGTTATAGATACTCAAAAGACCGGCACTGCATTCACAAACGGACTAATAAAATCATCAAAACGACCAAAGATTGGATCACAGATCACTATAAATGAAAAACTGTCCTGTACAATTGAAGAAGATCTTGATGGCGGCAAGGTAAAACTGAGTCTCCAGTACGATCCACTGCTTGGTTTAGCTGAGACCTTACAACGTTCCGGCCAGGTGCCGTTACCCCCATATATTTCCAGGAAGAACGGCAGCACAGCTGAAGACTGTCACCGTTATCAGACGGTTTACGCCAACCAGCCGGGAGCTGTCGCCGCCCCGACTGCCGGCCTCCACTTCACCGACGAACTGCTGGCCGGCATCATCAAAAAAGGCACTTTATTTGGTCAGGTGACCCTGCACGTCGGTTACGGCACCTTTGCCCCGGTACGGGAGGCGGATATCACCCGCCATCAGATTCACCGGGAATTCCTCAGTATCTCTCAGGAAACAGTTGATAAGATAGTTTTGACGAAAAAGAATGGCGGTAGAATTTGGGCTGTAGGAACCACGACTGTCCGGGCTCTTGAATATGGCGCAATAAAAACCGGGCAGCTAGAAGCAGTCGAAGACTGGTGTGATTTGTATATCTATCCCGGTTTCCAGTTCAAGGTAATCGACAACTTGATTACCAACTTCCATCTTCCGGATTCTTCCCTGATGTTTCTGGTCTCAGCATTATGCGGCAGAGAAACCCTCCTTGACAGTTACTCAACGGCTATCAAAGAGGGCTACCGCTTTTTCTCCTATGGAGATGCAATGGCCATTATCACCCAAAAACCGTCTAAGCAGATGTAGAAGCAGGACACCCTGCACAGCCACCGGTCTGGCATGGTTTTGCCGCTTCGGCAGGCTTTGCCGGTTCGGCTTTTGTTGCAGCAGCGGCACCATTGGCAGTGCTGGAATATCCATCTGCATACCAACCGCCGCCTTTTAATTGGAAAGAACTCATGGACATAAGTTTTTTCACCGGGGCATGACATTCGGGACAATCACTCAGCGGCTTATCGGCAATCTTCTGTTGAACTTCAAAAACCTTGTTGCATTGCTGACATTCATACTCGTAAACTGGCATTTCGTTTCCACCTATTGCATTCAGGATATTGGTTATATTGTATCTAACCGGGGTTTATTATAAATATCAGAACTCCAACTTAGTAGTTGGAATTCTGTTAATCTCTATTTTTTGAGTCAGGCCAAAAATAATTCCCAACGATCTTTATGTCAACATGTTCCATTGATTGATTTCGGAATAATCATGTAACATTTACAGATCCAGGGGTATTCGATCATTTTGCTGTCCCTGGTGAATGTTTACAAAATCCACAGCCAGCTCAAGCCTGATGTCTTCTTGTCGTTCATAATATTTTCTGGTATAGATGTTCGCGTCGGCTGTTTTCTTATTCTATTTTGAGTCTTTTGACAAACTCTAACGTAACTTATGATTGGTATTTTTGATTCAGGTGTTGGCGGAATGACTGTTGCCCGGGCAGTTGAACAGCTCCTGCCCAACCACCCTCTCCTCTATCTCGGAGATATTGCCCGAACTCCCTATGGCACTAAAAGTTCTCGAACGATCATCGACTATTCAGTTGAAAATACCAGGTTTCTTGTGCAAAACGGGGCAAAAGTTGTTGTCATAGCCTGTAACTCTGCTTCAAGTGTAGCCACAGAACGCCTCAGACAGGAATTTAACATCCCGATTATCGAAGTAATTACTCCTGCGATAGAGCAGGCAACATCTCAAAGCCGCACAGGAAGGATTGGTGTAATCGGCACTAGGGCTACCATCCGCAGCGGTGTTTATGAACAAAAAATCAAACAAAAAAGCGACAAATATAAGGTTTTTTCCAAAGCCTGCCCTTTGCTCGTTTCTTTGGTAGAAGAAGGTTGGACAGGTAAACGTGAGACAAAAATGATTCTCCGCCGCTACCTTCATGACTTGAAAAATCAACAAATTGATACTCTGGTTCTTGGCTGCACTCATTACCCTTTGCTCAAGCACCTCATTCAAGATCGAATTGGCAGGAAAGTCACTCTTATTGATTCCTCGGAAGCAACTGCTCATTTTCTTAAAGACTATCTGGAAAATGATGCATATTTTCCTGCTGAAAGCGATTATGATCCAGGTCGAAACAGATATTTTGTAACTGATTTCACAGAAACTTCCGAACATATTGCAAATAAAATTTTTGGCCGCCAAATGAAACTGCTTCTTATTTAACCTCTTTATAAATGCCATCAATGCAAAATCTCACCAAAATTTTTCTGGTTCTTATATGGCTCATTCTTCCTGTTGGAGTGCACGGCGCTGAGAGTACTGAATTTCCGGAAGATGTCGCCGATCGACTGCAGGACCGTTACGATAAAATCGACAGCCTCACCTTTAATTTTACCCAGAGTACCAGTGGTGAAATGAGTGGTCGTCCACGTAAGGCTTCAGGAAGAGCCGCCTTTGTAAAAATCGCGGACAAGAGCTATATGCGATGGGACTACACCAGTCCTGACAAACAGGTCCTGGTCAGCGACGGTGAACTCTTCTCAATGTATTTCGCCAAGCTGGAGCAGATGATTGTCTCCCCGGCTGAAAGTCTCGATGCAGATCTCACCTATGCTTTCTTTACCGGCAGAGGTGTTCTAAGAAATGACTTCCATATCAGACCGGCGGAAGAAGATTTTCAGTCGGAAAGCAGCCCTGACTTCAATGTGATAAAACTTATCCCGAAAACAGCGCAATCCCAGGTTCAGGATATTCATCTCTGGGTTACTCCCGATTCACTCATCCGCCGGATACATATCCGAGACCATTTCGGCACGATTACCGTATTAAATCTCAGCAATATTGAAACCAATACGCTGGCGGACAAAGACACCAAGGAACTACTGTCCTTTTTCTCCTTTGTTCCCCCGGAAGGAACAGAGATTATCAGGCAATAAATGGGTTCCAATTCTACAACATCGTTCAAAATTGCTCTTATATCCATGCCGTGGTCTCTCTTCAATAGACCATCCATACAGTTGGGCGTTCTTAAAAGCTATCTGGAGAGAGAAACTGATTATCAGGTGGATAATTATCATTTTTATCTCCATCTGGCAAAAACGCTCACTACCGGGATTTACAGCAGGATCAGCCTCTCAGGCTGGGCTGGGGAAGCACTTTTTTCGCCACTTCTTTTTCCTGAAAAAAGAGATGACGCAAGAAAACTCTTTTATCAGAGTCTTACCGATAAGACGAAATCCCTGCCCGATTTTGACGAACTGGTTGAACAAATCGAGCAAAGCTGCAGTCAATGGCTCAACCAAATCCAATCGAGCAAGTACGATCTGATCGGTTTTTCTCTTTGTTTCAGCCAGTTATTTTCTTCACTCTATCTGGCCAGGAAGATAAAAGAAGCTACTGTTGATAAACTTCAATCCGACGTTCCAATTGTCTTTGGCGGTTCATCATGTTCAGGTGATATTGGTAAATCACTGCTGAATCATTTCCCTGAAATTGATTATCTGGTTGACGGTGAAGGTGAGCAGCAACTTCTCGATCTCTGCCGATTCCTCACTGGTAATTCAAAAATTCTCCCTGAAAAAACTCATACCCTCCATCCAGTCCCTGATGCCGGATCAGATTCAGTAACAATTAATCTCAACGACCTTCCCTACCCAGACTACAGCAAGTACTTTCAGGAGATGCATCAACTTTTTCCGGGTCAGCCTTTTATCCCACTGTTACCAATAGAATTTTCAAGAGGATGTTGGTGGAACAAATGCACTTTCTGCAATCTTAACATGCAGTGGCAGGATTATCGGTTTAAGGTCAGCGAGAGAATGCTAAAAGAAATCCTTCATCTCGCAAAAACCCATGAGTGCCTGAATTTCACTTTTACAGATAACGCTCTGCCGCCTAAAGATGCCGATCAGTTTTTCAAGAGTCTCTTAGAGAAAAAAATGGATTTTGACTTTTTTGCCGAGATTCGCGGCATCACAGATCCTGAAAGACTGCGACTCTACAAAAAGGCCGGTCTTTCCACTGTTCAGGTTGGTATCGAAGCATTATCCACATCAATCCTCACCAGAATGTGTAAAGGATCTACAACCATTGACAACATAGCAGTCATGAAGATGTGCAGTGCATCGGCAATAAAAATGGAAGGAAATTTGATTACAGATTTTCCAGGAACAACAGAAGAGGAAATTGCCGAGACACTAATAAATCTGGATTTTGTTTTCCCTTTTCTTCCTCTGCAGACAGCGGCCTTTTTCCTTGGTTATGGCTCACCAATGTATATCCATACCAGAGACTTTTCGATACAAAAAATCATACCCCATGCGAAGAACCGCAAGCTTTTCCCTCAAGATTATTTACAATCAATGACCATGCTCATAAATAGTCATAGAGGTGATAAAAAACTTCAGCAGCAACTTTGGCATCCCGTAAAACAAAAAATTCGTGCGTGGCAGGATTTCCATAAAAACAGGGACAAAACCATGCAGCACCCACTGCATTACCGTGACGGCGGTACATTTCTTATCATTCGCCAGGAAAGAATATCCAGTGTTCCTCTGTTGCACCGGCTGCGCGGTCTTTCAAGACAGATTTATCTTTTTTGTGAGCGTCCCACAAAATTATCTCGTCTTTTAGTATCCTTTCCGACGGTTAGCGAGCAAGCGTTACAAAAATTTATTGACGAGATGTGCTTAAAACATCTTATGTTCCAGGAAAAGGACCAGGTTTTATCCCTGGCCGTCCAGGGCAATAAAAATTAGATAGTGTCCGTCCAGAAATGAGTAATTTTGTTCTAAATCGAGACGCTCGATAAATTTAACCGGAGGCATATAGTTGATATTCCGAGGATTAAATTTTGAGAGCAACGATGAGTTAGGGCAAAAGTGCCATTTATGGACAGACACTAGACAAATGCATCAGATGCCATAACATAGTCCAGTCGAATCAGAGCTTTCGGAGCATTTTGTATTATTACATTTTTCAACACAGACACAAGAGCTTGCCAGCATGTTCAACTATGATATAATCTTTTATGATTGTTCCAATCTTCACTCTAAAAAATTATAAATAGAATATTTTTGTTCATATGCCCACTATCTACCCTGCAAAGAGTAACCCGCCGGCTTTGTTATTCTTGACTTTAAGCAATGGAAGATACAACATATTCATGTTGGAGATTTCTTGATTTATCAGGTAAGATCTCGTATTCACTCAACAGTGTCAGAAAAGCAGTTGACCTGACCAAAACCATAAACCGTAGTTATCTTTTCTATTAATAGGTAAACATGACTGATACAGACAATGAAAGCTTCGAGGAGCTCTTTAAAGCTGAGAAAACTCAAAAAATCCGGCATCTGAACCCCGGACAGAAAATTAAAGCCACCATCGTCGGCATTAACGACGAGACAACTTTTTTGGATGTTGGCGGCAAGAGCGAAGGTGTACTGAATAGTTCTGAACTAAAGGATGGGGATGGAAACTACACCCGCGAGATTGGTGATGTAATTGATGTGTATTTTCTCCAGGCAAAATCTGCAGAACAGCTTTTCACCACCTCCATTGGTTCCGGGTCCTCTAATGCTCATCTTGAGGAAGCCTTTCGAAGCGGTATTCCTGTAGAGGGATTTGTAAAAGCTGAAATCAAAGGCGGTTTTGAAGTCACTCTGGGCGGCAATGTTCGTGGCTTTTGTCCCTTCTCTCAAATGGGGCTTCGCCGTGTCGAGGATGCTTCCAAAGAATATCTGGAAACTCATATGAAATTTCAGATTACCAGATTTGAGGAAAACGGCCGCAACATTGTTCTCTCGGCAAGAGCTCTCCAGGAAGCAGAGCGTGCTGAATTGCGGGAAAAACTGCAGGAAACTCTTCAGGAAGGTCAAACAATTGAGGGAGTCGTCAGCTCCATCAGAGATTTCGGTGCCTTTGTTGATATCGGCGGAGTCGACGGTCTTATCCCTATTTCAGAAATTGGTTGGAGCCGTGTCGACAAGGTGGAAGAATATTTCACCGTAGGCCAGAAAGTGCAGGCAGTGATAAAAAAGCTGGATTGGGAAAAAGACAGAATCTCTCTCAGTTACAAAGAAACTCAAGCTGATCCATGGGATGACGTGGTCAATAAATTTCCAGAAGGCTCGACACACATGGGAACTGTGGCAAGACTTGCTCAGTTTGGTGCATTTGTTACTCTTTCTCCAGGTATTGACGGCCTGATCCATATCTCAAAGCTTGGAGGCGGACGACGCATTAATCATCCTCGAGAGGTATTGGAAGAAGGTCAAAATGTCGATGTAACCATCGATGCGATAGATCTTGCAGAAAAAAGACTCAGTCTTGTTCCTGCCGATTATGTTTCGCCTGAAGCTGAGCAGGATAAAGAACGTACAGATTACAAATCTTTTGTCACCAAGGAAAAGAAGAGTAAACCAGCAAAGGAAGTGGGCAGCCTCGGCGCTCTGCTTAAAGCCAAAATGGCTGAGAAAGATAAATAGTTTCTCCCCCGGCACATAAATTGTAAAACCAACTGCAGTCCGCCAGAATCGGTCGTTTCATGTTGTTCAATGGCTTTAATAATGGGTGCCGATGTGGATATCGAACAAAAAACAATTCTCATCACAGGCGCCACCGGATACATCGGTCGGCGCCTGGTAGAAGTACTGCAGAATCGCAGTGACCTGCGGCTTAGGGTATTAGTACGTAATCGCCATAAGCTTGCCGCTTCCGTTGTCGACAAGGTGGAACTTGTTGAAGGCGACACCTTTAACATGACTGCTCTTCAGCAGGCAACTGAAGGAGTCGATACCGCATTTTACCTTATTCATTCCATGGGATCGGATCGGGATTTCCGGGAACTCGACAAAAAAAGCGGTGAGAATTTTCTTAGTGCCTGTATTGCAGGTGGTGTCCGCCGAATAGTTTATTTAGGTGGTCTTGGCAAAAAAACCAGCGCAAGCAGCCATCTGTTGAGCCGTATTGAAACAGGCGAAATACTCTCAAAAGAGCCGGAGAAAATACAGACACTCTGGCTGCGGGCCGGAGCGATTATAGGGTCAGGCAGTATCAGCTTCGAAATCATCCGAAACCTGACCCAAAAACTCCCCGTGATGATCACCCCCAAATGGGTTCGATCGCGGACTCAACCAATCAGTATCGAAGATGTACTCTCTTATTTGACTGGTTGTATTGATCTGGCATACTCTCAAAATTGTATCATTGATATCGGCGCAGAGCCGCTTACCTTCGAAGAAATGATGCAGCAAGCTGCCGAACAAATGGGCCTCCGCCGTTATCTTATACCTGTACCTTTTCTTTCCCCTACCTACTCCTCTTATTGGCTGATCCTGTTTACGCCTATACCACGGAAAATTGCAACGGCTCTCGTCCAGGGACTGAAATACGAAACACTTGTCCAAAATGACAATGCCAGCAAACTCTTCCCACAGATACATCCGATTTCCTACGAAGAAGCAGTAAGGCGTGCGACAATAGAACTGGAACAGAATCAAGTTATCAGCCGCTGGTGCGACAGCAGTAAACAGGATGCCTGCGACATAAAGGACTTTGACAATCCGGCAGGTGCCATTATCCGGGATCAACGGATTATGCCACTTAACGGCAGACCCAGGGAGCAGGTTTTCAAATCTGTTTGTTCCCTGGGGGGAGAATCCGGCTGGTATCGTTATACATTTCTCTGGCAGATCCGGGGGATAATAGATAAGCTCCTTGGAGGTTACGGCCTTAACCGTGGAAGAAGAATACAAGGAGAACTCCGAATAGGAGATGCGCTCGATTTCTGGAAAGTTGCTGACATTCGACCGAACAAACGTTTACTTCTATTAGCCCAGATGAAACTTCCCGGAAGGGCCTGGCTTGAATATGACCTTCAACCCGACCAGCTGGTCCAGACAGCACATTACCTGCCGAATGGTGTCTGGGGCAGGATTTACTGGTACTTATTGATTCCTTTGCACCATTTTGTCTTTAACGATTTAATCAAAAAAATTATAGAAAGGGCGAATCACACTGAATCGGCTCCATGATATTTTTTTTCGTATCCTCCAATCAACATTACTGCCACAACCGAAAGCAATAAAACTGCAAATCCGGTGACATGGTAGGCACGGTCGATCCCCCAGCTGTCCATACTGAATCCAGCTAAAATTGCGCCGGTAAAAACTCCTGCACTCATGGCAAAACTAAAAACACCCATCATCGTACCATGGCCATAATGTTTTTTTGCTTCTAAAGAAGCATAGGTGCCAAGAACAGCCCAAATTGCCGCCTCCGCTGTGCCCATAAGGATATAAGCGATGGCCATAATTATAAAACTGTGGATAAAAGGGATGGCCAGAATTATAAATGCCAAGGCCACACAACTTAGTAAAAGTAACATTAGTTTGTTGTACTTATCGGCAACCTTGCCCAAAGGAATCTGTAATACGGCATTTACCAGTGTCCGGCAGGCAATAACCAATCCTATCTGGAAGCCACTGCTATTTTGCCATTGAACCATAAGTAGAGGCAAAAAAGCCATGCTTGGTACCATTATTATCATGGTTGTGTATCTGGCCAACAGAATGCCAAGGGTTTTATTATTTTTTAACATGCTACAGAGACTTGAAATCAGCGGCCTTGCTGTAACATGGTCTGATGCAATTTTTCCCGGCATATAAAAAATAACCAATAAAAAAGCCAGGAAACTTAATCCAGCCATTGTATAGAAGACAGAAGCTAGTCCCCAGGTATCGGAGAGCAGTCCACCAATTATCGGCCCGCAGCCGATACCGCTAAAAATAGCGATATTAAGATAACTCATATATCGCCCTTCATGCCCGGATGGTGCGAGAAAGCTCATATAAGCCATTGCAATTGGAACAATCATTGCCGAGCCTACACCATGAAAGGCACGGATAATGATCAGATGGGGTACACCTGCCGCATGGGGAATTAATAATCCAACCAGTCCATAGACAAAAAGCCCCGTGATAAGGAAGTTTTTTCTTCCCCATCTATCTGAAAAATTACCAACTAGCGGCTGCAGCAAGCCTCTGGTTATTGAGAAAGCGGCAATGATCATCCCGAGAGCAAAACCGCTTGCACCAAGTTCTTTTGCAAAAATAGGCATGACCGGCACGATGATGCCTATACCGAGTAATGCTATAAATACAGAAAGAAGAAGAGTTGCCAGAGTATAATTTATCATTTTAATGGCTATAATGCGTCTAACCTTTGAACCTCACTGAGTATTAGGCAAGCAATTTAAAGGTATACCCCGTACAAGCTCATTTTAAAACATAAGGGTTGAAGGCAGAGAGTTCTCTTGAGGAGGGACTCCAAAGAGTCCCCCTTTGTTAGGGGAGATCAAGCATGATTTAGGAGCTTCAACTGCAAGGGATGCGGATCAAGATAGTGTTGGTTGACTAAATACTCCTGTTTGAATTTATTTGCAAAAAACTTCATCAGGGTCAAAGGAACAATCAACGGTACCATTCCCTGATGATATTGATCTATAATTTCCAATATTTCTTCTTTTTCAAAAGCCGAAAGATCGTTCTTGAAGTATCCAAAAATATGGAGAAGAACATTGGTATGTTTTTTTACCGTGCTCTTTTTCTTAAGGGTATTCATTAACAATTCCTCATATCGATCAAACAACTCATTGACTGAAAGGTCTTTTGCCTTTGCAACCAGACGTCCCATTTCGCGGTAATCCTTTTCATTGTGAGAGAAAAGCAGCAGCTTATGAGTGGTATGGAAATCAACTAAGCCGCCTCTCTTTTTTGCTGTAGCTGCAAGCTCTCTCCACCTTTTGTGAACAAAAATACGCTGAATGAAGTTTTCCCTTAACACAGGATCATGAAGACGCCCATCTTCCTCCGCCGGAAGAAAGGGAAAATGATCCATAAATATTTTAGCAAAAATGCCGATGCCTTTATTACTCGGCATGCCAGCATCCGAATAAACCTTCACTCTTGCCATGCCGCTGCTTGGTGACATACGCTTGAAGACAAATCCATCGAGGTCTTCTTTTGCCAGTTCTTTCACCCTGGTAAAAGCCCAATTTTTCATTTGGTCGGTATAATCCTGTTCACTTCTGGAGGTCACCAGTCTTGGATCCGCAGGATCCCCCACCAGTCTCATAGATTCCCGTGGGATAGATAGACCGCACTCCACTTCTGGACAGACCGCCACGTATTCTACATATTGCCCTAAGGTGTCGGTCAGGAATCTGTCGTGTTGATGTCCACCGTCATATCGGACACAGTTCCCAAGCAGGCAGGAACTTACACCTAATCTGATTTTACCTTCCATTTCTCCTCCTTATCTATAGACAACTTTTGAAAAATCCACCCAAACGTTAAAGTAGCTTGACATCGCTCCCAAGCTCAGCGATATTGCGCACTTGAAAAACAACCCACTGTTTAGATTAGACAGTGGATGGTTTTTCTTTTCTCTTTTGATGCACTTCGGTATTGTTAAATACCTGACAAAGAATGAGCCATAACATGATTACTGTATATAACAGCAAGAAAAGCTATCTGTATATCCCATTTATCTTTTTATTGGTATTTTCTTTAATAGCTTACCTCTACATCCAAAGAGCCGCCACCCTGGATGATATTTTTTTTGAAAACCACGCTAATATTATAGCAGATGATATATGGGCTTTAAATAAAAGTGGTGCGGCCGGCTACCTTCAACTAGCCCTCAAAGTTAATCATTACAAATCCCTTTCTGTTTCCATGCCGGGAGCCAGTTCTTTTATCTCTGTCACAAATGAACCATTAACAGATCTGTCCCTCTTTTTATACAATCTAAAACTCATTGGCTTAAGACCGCTTTCTAAGGAAATTACTTATGAAGGTCATAATATCGGAGTTCTGAGTGGTGAGAAATATGTACGGGTTATTTTTCCGCTTATTAATATTCTTATATTTCTCCTGCTGGTTTCTCTCACTGCTCTTTTCATAATCCACCTGTTTATAAACAGACGATTTCTCGAGCAAGAAGTTCAGGATCGAACCCGAAACCTATTGGAAAGTGAGCGGCGATTTCATGATCTTGTCAACCTGCTTCCGGAAATGGTTTTAGAAACTGATTTGACCGGGAAGATCACATACGCCAACAAGGTGGCAAAAGCCCAGCTCCAACTTTCAGATGATATAAAGGCAGACATACATTCAGATACTGGCATAAATTTTTTCCAGCACATAAAGACAGATGAAAGAGAAGGGGCTAAAAGGAATTTTCAAAATTCTCTTAAAGAAGAAGATGAACGATCCGGATTAGTTGAATTTACAGCAATTGGTCGAAATAACAGGATGTTTCCGATACTGATTCGCTCGGCACCAATCATTAAAAGAAATACAATCTCCGGTGCCCGAATGATTGTTATCGATGTTTCCGAACGAAGACTTCTGGAGCAGGAACTGCATCGTGATCAAAAGATGAAAGCTATCGGCTTGATGGCTGGCGGGGTCGCACACGACCTCAATAACATCCTTTCCGGCATTATCAGCTATCCAGAGCTTCTGCTCCTAGATCTGGAAAAAGACAGCCATCTTCGTCGCCCTCTCGAGGCAATTCGCAGATCTGGTCTCGATGCTTCCGAAGTGGTAGCCGATCTTCTTACCGTTGCCAGGGGTGTCGCTGCCAATAAAGAAATCATAGCCCCGAATTCTCTGATTCAGGCGTATCTTGGTTCGACTGATTTCCAGCAACTCCAGACACAATTTCCCCTTATCAGCTTTAAGACATCTCTCGCCCACGATCTGCGCAACATATCCTGTTCGCCTATTCATGTCCGTAAATGTCTGATGAATCTCATTACCAACGCAGTCGAAGCTATAGAAGGCAATGGTACGATTACTCTTATCACTGGCAATCATGATCGTAATTTCCCTTTATCACAAGAAGCGCATGACTTAACACAAGAAAATTTCACCAAGATAGCCATACATGATAATGGTTCAGGCATTTCTCCGGAGGATATGGAGCATATTTTTGAACCGTTCTACACAAAAAAAGTCATGGGCAGAAGTGGAACAGGACTCGGTCTCGCTGTTGTGTGGAATACAATGCAGGATCATGGCGGCACCGTCAATGTCATAAGCAATGACCAAGGAACAACTTTTGAACTTTATTTCCTGAGTGTAGAAGGTGAGATAGCTCCACTTCCAGAAAAGAGGGACTGGAAAAAATACAAGGGGAAAGGAGAAACCATCCTGATAATTGACGATGAAAAGCGCCAACGAGAAATAGCCAGCCAATTGTTGACATCTTTAGATTACTCTGTGCAAACTGTCTCTTCTGGTGAAGAAGCAGTGGAATATGCGAAAAACTATACAGCTGATCTGTTGGTCCTTGATATGATTATGCCGCCTGGTCAGAATGGTCGAATGACTTTCGAAAAAATCCTGCAAATCCATCCAAAGCAGAAAGCAATTATCGCCAGCGGTTTTGCAGAAGATGACGATGTACAGGCCACACTGGCGATGGGGGCTAAGGCTTTTATTGCCAAACCGTATACTCTCGACCAGATAGCCTCGGCCATACACAGCACTCTTCACCCTCGCATATAAAGTTATTTACTTAGCCATCTGAAATTTTAGCTTTTGACCTTTATCACAATTAAATTATGGAGGATTTCCATGGGAAGAAGTAAATATTCACCATTTAACATTCTCATCCTTTCAGTCATGCTATTTTTTCCTGAACAAGGGTGGACAAAAAATTCCATCGTCTGGCTTGAAGCCGTTGCTCCGCCATTTTACATTCACGAAGGCGAATTCCAGGGGCAAGGTTACCAAGATCTGATGACTAATATCCTGAAAAATAATTTACCCGAATATGAACATTCACACATGATAGCCAATATTTCACGACACTATCAACAGTGGAAACAGGGGGAGCAGGCTTGTGGGCTGGCGATGTATAAGACTCCTGAAAGAATGGAATTTGCGTATTTTTCTATTCCGAGTGTTATTACCTTGCCCACTGTTTTGATAATTAATAAAGAAAATTTCAATAACTTTGGCGGTACGAAAACCGTAAGTCTTAAAAATCTCTTAAAAAGTAAAGATTTTGTTGTCGGTAGAGCCAAAAATCGTTCATACGGCATAGAATTCGATGATACCTTAAACATTTACGGCAATGACAAGAATATCTTTACCTACGAAGGGCCGGAGCTGACACTCAATCTTTTTGAGATGTTGCTTGCAGGAAGAATTGATGCACTCTCAGGGCTCCCCGAAGAAGCCATGTATTTGGCTGAGACTCTTGGCATAAAAGATAAAATTATGACGCTGAATATAGTCGAAAACCAGACGAATCATAACGCATCTCTTACCTATGTTGCCTGTTCCAAAACAGAATGGGGTAAAAAGGCTATTGAAGATATCAATAAAGTGCTCCTCAAAGTGCGTCCCACTGAAAGCTACAGGACTGCCTACGAAAGATGGTTGGATCCAAGCAGCATTGAAGGATTCCGAAAACTGTATAATGAGGTTTTTTTAACAATTACAAAATAGCAGGTTACCAATGAGAATTGTTCTGAGATCTCCTCTTGACATGCATCTTCACCTGCGGGAAGGTGCTATGCTACAAGCAGTGACACCAGCAACCAGCAGTTGCTTTGCCGGAGCCGTAATCATGCCGAATCTTGTCTCTCCGATTGATTCGCTTAAGAAGGTGAGAATGTATAAGGAGCAGATAAATGCCGCAGCTCATGCTGCATCTTTTACTCCCCACATGACCCTCTTTTTCAAAAAATATTCCAGGGCTGAACTCGCAGCTGCCAAAAATGAGATAATTGGAATAAAACTTTATCCAGCCGGAATTACGACACAGAGTGAAAATGGAGTTAACGATTTTGATACAATAGGTGAAACACTCTCCCTGATGGAAGAGCTGCAGATTCCACTTCTTGTGCATGGAGAATCATCCGGTTTTGTACTCGACAGGGAAAGTGAATTTCTTGAAATTTATAAACGCCTGGCAGAAACTTTTCCAAAACTGCATATCATAATGGAACATATTACCACCGCAGAAGCAGTAGATTTTTTGGACAAGTATCCAAACGTCTCAGCCACTGTCACTCTTCATCACCTGATGATCACTCTTGATGACGTTATCGGCGGCCTCATGGAACCCGACCTCTTTTGCAAGCCAATAGCCAAAAGTCCCAAAGATCGCGAGCGTCTCAGGGAAGCTGTTTTTTCAGGCCACGAGAAAATTATGTTTGGTTCGGATTCCGCTCCTCACCCCCGGCATAAGAAGGAATGTTGCGGTTGCGCAGCAGGAATTTTTTCGGCACCGGTTGCACTGCCAATGTTGACTGAGCTTTTTGAAGACGCGGATCGATTGAATGTACTGCAGAATTTTGTCAGTGGTAACGCCTGCAATCGTTATGGGCTTTGCCCTTCTGAAAAATCAGTTGTTCTTGAAGAAAAATCGTGGGAGGTTCCTAAACTTTACGGGAATGTGAGGCAATTTGGTGGAGGCAGACGATTACGATGGTCGGTATCCAAAGTTCAGGGGGGTCATTAATTCCAGGGAAGGTCACTTTCATTCAAGACCTTCTCCTGAAAAATTGCTACTTAGTTAAATCCTCACTATCACGAGTGATAATCAGGATTTCTTTTCTAAATTCTGTCGCTGAGCCTCAAAAAGAATTACAGCCGCTGCAACAGAACTATTCAATGAATCAAGAGTGCCAGACATAGGAATTGAAAGCAGCACATCACACTCTTTTTTAACTAATGGTCTGATTCCTTTACCTTCACTGCCAATTACCAGACAGGACGGCACCGTCAAATCAGCTTGATAAAGCGAACAAGCATCGGCATCCTTCACCGCCCCGAATATCCAAAAACCGGCCTTTTTCAAATCTTTCAAGGCATTCACAAGATTCGTAACCTGACAAATATCAATATGGGACATAGCGCCTGCAGACGACTTTGCCGCTGTCCCGCCAAGCGGGGCCGATCGCTCACGGGTTACAATGACCCCCACAGCACCGGAGGCAAGAGTCGATCGAATTATGGCACCGAGATTATGAGGATCCTGAAGCGAATCGCAGGCCATTAATCTAATATTTTCTCCTGCTGCAATACGAGCTTTCAACTTCACAATCAGGTCATCAAAAGTGATAAGCGGTGTTTCACTTAGCCGTGCTATAACACCTTGATGCCGCACCTGGGAACTCCCCTCACCTGATAATTTTAGAGATTCTACAAAAGTTATTTTAACATTCTGTTGACGAGCCCTATCGATAATTTCTTCAATTTTTGTTCCCCGTCGATCTTTCTGCAAGATAATCTCAATGAATCTACCGGGTTCTTTTTCTAATCCTTCGAATACCGGATGAACTCCCCAGAGTAAATCCTCACTGAAGCGAATATTTTTTTCTCCAGATCCTTTATGTTCTCCACTTGGTCTTTTCATCATATGATTATGTCGCTAATTTTTTCCCCGGAAGGCATTCTGTGAGATCTGGCTCGTTCCGCCAAAATAATTGAAGCCAGAAGATGCACTGCTTCATCAATTTTTTCATTGATGATCAGATATTCATATTCAGTAGCTGCTTTTATTTCTGTTGCAGCGTTCTTTAGCCGCAACTTGATTGTTTCTTCACTCTCAGTTCCCCTGCCGCGAAGCCTTCTTTCAAGTTCATTAAGTGAAGGAGGTGAAATAAAAATATGCGTAGCGTCAGGCTGCCCTTTTTTCCGCAGTATAGCTGCGCCCTGTACATCAATATCAAGAACAACGTCCAAACCATCCTCAAGCTGCATTCCTATGGTGTCTTTACTCGTCCCATAATAATTATCATGCACTTCAGCGTATTCCAGAAACAACTCCCGATCAATCATATCAAGGAATTGGTCCTTCGAGACAAAGTGATAATCAACACCATCTTGTTCCCCCTGCCGTGGTGCCCGGGTAGTATGAGAGATAGAAAACACCAGTCCTGGCAAGGTATTCATGACCTTTTTAAGCAAAGTAGTTTTACCAGCACCCGAAGGAGCAGATATGACAAATAATTTTCCTGCGGTCATATGAGTTCCTAAACCTTTTTCTTTTGCTGATCCGAATATTCAGCGAGATTATGCACAGGCTGCAAAGCCTGCATCCTTTGGCTAATGGTATCAGGTTGAACGGAAGAAAGAATTATATGGTTTGATTCCATAACAAGGATGGATCTGGTTCGTCTTCCTTCCGTCACATCAACCAGCCTGCCTTCCATTTTCGCAACTTCTTTTAATTTTCGGGCTGGAGAGGAGCCGGTATTAATAACAGCAATGATCTTTTCAACAATTACTGTGTTGCCAAAACCAATATTCAATAATTGCATAAATCACCAATATATAAATCTATCTTATTGAGTTATTAACTTATTCTATGTTTTGTACCTGCTCTCTCATCTTTTCCAGCTCACTCTTTAAATCAACCGTAAGATGTGCCACTGCAGCGTCGTTAATCTTTGACGCAAGTGTATTCACCTCCCGCAAAAATTCCTGTATGAGAAAGTCCAGTTTTCTTCCAATGCCACTTTCCTCACCAAGAAATAGTTTGAATTGGCCGATATGGCAACGCAATCTAACTATCTCTTCCGTGACATCGGTTTTATCGGCCATCACAGCTACCTCTTGAACCAAACGTGTTGGATCAAGCTGAACATTCGCCAACAGTTTTTCCAACCTTTCCTGCAGGTTTTTAAGCCGCTGTTCAAGTAATTCAGGGATGCTTTTCTCAATAGTGTCAATAGTATTTTCAAAGAAACTCAGACGGGTCATTAAATCTGCAGCCAATATTTTACCTTCCTGAGTTCTCATCGTATCACAGTTTTCGAGAGCAGCATCAATAACTTTTTCAACAATGCCCCAAACTGCAATTAAATCATCATCTTTTTGTTCACGCACCATAACATCAGGATAAGAAGCGACCATTTGAGTGGTTATAACTTCTTTCAAACCAAATTGTCCTGACAATAATTGTAAAGCATTTATGTAGCCCTCGGCCAAAGGCAAATTCACTTTTACTTCCTGCAGGTCGGAAAAGTCGCCGCTGACAGATAGAAATATATCGACTCTACCACGAAGATATGTCTCAGAAACCTTTTTACGAATCTTTTCTTCAAGTAAAGCATATCCACGGGGAAGTTTCATTTTAAGGTCGAGGTATCTATTATTGACGCACCTGACCTCTGCTGTCCAAACACGACCATCTGTTTCCAACTCTCCCCGGCCAAAACCGGTCATACTTTTAATTGTCATGCACTCGCCCTATGTTCAAAGTGTAGAAACGACAAAACGATGTAGAAGGATAGCCCCCTACACCGTTTTGTCGACGATCTTGTCAGAATCATAACCAGAAAGACTATTTTCCTGATAATGCTCCATTCAATTTCTTGATAATGGTATCGCTGATATCAATTTTCTCATCAAAATAAATAACGCCATTTTTAGAATCCATTATTGCCGTATATTTATTCTCTTTGCCGAATTTATCAACGACTTTTTCTAAGGCTTGAAGGATCGGTTCGAGCTCTTTGTCCTGCAAAGTTTTCATCTCAAAACGGGCATCTTCGGTTTTAGCCTGAAGTTCCCTGCCGCTTTTTTGAAATTCACGGACTTTCTCAGCTTTTTTCTCTTCACTCCAGGCAGAACTTTTTTTCTTTATCTCGTCCTGCATGTCTTTCAGAGCATCCTCTTCAGCCTTGAAGGTGGATTGCAGTTCCTTCATTTTTACATCGAACCGACTTTTCGCAGCCTTCCCTGCCTCACATTCAATAATGATTCTTTGAACATTCATTATTCCGATCTTTACATCGGCAGAGAAACAGCTCGTCGCTACAAAAGAAATAAGTGAAAAGACCAATACCGCCAGAAGGTTTTTTCTTTGAAATACCATTATTTACTCCGATTTTTTTTTTAAGTCAAACTTCTACTATTCGATAACAACAAAATCAGCTCTTCTGTTTTGAGCCCAGGAGAGTTCGTCATGACCGTGCAGTAATAATCTTTCTTCACCATAGCTTACAGTGCTCAGTCTAGCTTCATTAACTCCAAGATTAACCAGATATTTCTTTGCGTTCAGAGCACGTCTTTCACCTAAAGCCATGTTGTACTCATTGGTACCACGTGGATCGGTATTTCCTTCAATTCTGATATCGTAGTTACTCTGATTTTTGATAAAATCAGCATTAACTTCAACACGTGGAATCTGATCTTTTCTGATATTTGAAGAATCAAAATCGAAGTAAACGGGCAGCATTCCATCGGTGGTACGGCCTTCACTTATGCCAAGAGGTTTGGACTCAAGCGATTCTTCGACTCCCATTGCCTCCCCTTTATCCTCCACCTTCAAGGCTTGATCCGTTTCACTCTTAGATCCGCAACCGGACAAAGTCAGAACAGACATACATAATAGTACAGGCAGCATAGCTTTAATCTTTGTTACCATGGAAAGAACCTCCAGCAGGTCAATAAATTTTTATATCGTAATAAACATTGAATTTAAACTGATAATTACAGCAATATTCCTCACTCTCAGTTTGTTTAATGAGTTGCTAACTATACTAAAAAATACAAAAAATTCAACTCATTTTTTTTTGAGCAAATTGAAGATTCAGGAAAAATATCTATATATTTATCCTTTTTAAAATTATCTCAATATTATTTGCAATTGTGTCAAAATAAGCTTGCTACCCTTCTCGATTTGTAATCAAATGTTAAGCAATCCGGTGTAAATTTACGCTAGTGATTATTATCTATTCAGATTATAAAGCAGACTACTATCTATTTAAAAGCATCTGCCCCATCTCCTTTCAAGAGATGACAACTATATGGAGATATTAATGGCCAAAGTAAACATAAGTCCCAACAGAACAACAGACAAAACCATCCGCAGCATCGACCGTAAACGTGAACAGGAACGACGTAAAATGTTTTTGAAAGCAAAAGACCACGCTCCAGAATTTGCTGCAAAGTTGGTCCAACGCTTAATTGATCGAGAAATCATTGAAACGACATCAGTTTCTCAGATAAGAGAGGCTTTTGAAAACCAATTGAGCAAACTTGGCTATATTGAAGAATTTGAACTGCAGATGAAAATTGCCCCGGTTCGTACTATAGCTCAAGATCCAAATGTTGTGAGCCTGTATTTTACCCAATATATTGTAGAAGACCTCATTGAGCATCCGGCAATTCAAGATATTTTCGGAGACGATCTCGATATATACCGGGCAGTTGATTCTGTCTTCAGAGTTCTCAGGCAGTAATGGAACATCCCGATAAAGTCCCTGCTCTTCTTTTCGCAGATGCGGAGGGTAATATCAGAGAATGTGCCGAACTCGAGATGGTCGGCATGGCTAATGGTAAGTACATTCGTCCTGCACTTGAGGATCTAATCCCTTTGCCCGAAGGCAGTGATCTCTTCACCCTTCCAGGGCGTCTACCGATAGGATGGGATGCAGGATCGGATGAAGCAGTCCTCCTCACGGAAGATCCGTACGAAAGCAGCCATCCAGTGCTCGCTGTCGCCGCTTTCATGGCTCCTGCTCATACCGCCATCTTATCCAGCAGTTATCAAACACAACCAGATGCACCCACGTTGCCGCTTTTTGCCTATACTGCTGTGGGCTGGTATAAAGACAGATTCTGGGCAGCCGGTTTTCGCAGCGACTCTGACAAGCGACAGGACTCCGACCAGTACCGTCAAACAGATGTCATAAAACGTACTAAAAAAAAACTTCGGCAATATAAAGACAACAGACTTGTCCAGCATCTGGGGAAATGTTGCCTCACCTATGGCTGTCCTGCTGCTCGAAACTATTTCCTCGGTCGCTGGGAAGCCCCCTTACCCACTTCCCCTGAATGCAATGCCCGCTGTCTAGGCTGTATATCACTACAACCATCCGGCTGCTGTCCGTCAACTCAGGACCGCATAACTTTTGTCCCCAGTGCACAAGAAATTAGTCAGATTGCCATCTCTCATCTTGAGACAGCTGAAAATCCCATTGTCAGTTTTGGTCAAGGCTGTGAGGGTGAACCACTTTTACAGGCAGGAGTCATTGAAAAAGCGATTAACCGCATCCGCAGTAAAACCTCCAGTGGCACTATTAATCTCAACTCAAATTCCAGCCTGCCGAAGAATGTAAAACGACTAGCTCTGGCTGGACTTGACAGCCTACGTGTCAGCCTCAACTCTGCCCAGCCACGTTATTATAACTCTTATTACCGCCCTAAAAATTATAGCTTTGCGGATGTTACAAAATCAATTGATGTTATGAAGGAGAACGGTCGTTTTGTTTCTCTCAATTACTTTATACTCCCGGGATTCAGTGATTCAATACAGGAATTTGATGCGCTTTGCACATTAATCAGGGACCATCATCCCGATTTCCTGCAACTTCGCAATCTGAATATGGATCCCGAATGGTACTTAAACAGCCTGGCCCTGCCAAAAGACACACCAACTCTTGGTGTTCGTCAGTGGTTTAACCTTCTGCAAAAAGAATTTGACACTCTTCGTTTCGGCTATTTTAATCCTCAAGTCAACGAGTAGATTTTTGCCCCATTCTCATTCCTCAATTTTGCACTATTACAGACCTTTACTTATGGAAAAAGAAATTATTCCAGCTATTTTTCCTTTGCTTTCTCTTAATGATGCGATATGATACTATTTAATAAAGCTTATCAATATTTTTCTTGAGGTATGATTATGGAACAACTGCCAAACATGAGGTTAACCCCCCAACGACTCATTATTCTGGAAGAGCTGGGCAAAGTAACCTCACATCCGACTGCTAATGAGGTCTATGACATGGTGCGCAGGCGTTTGCCTCGTATCGGTTTAGGCACAGTGTATCGGAATCTCGAACTCATGGCTGACAACGGCATAATCCTCAAGCTTGAAGTTGGCGGCACTCAAAAACGTTTCGACGCTACCGTAAGACCCCATTACCATATACGTTGCTCTTCATGCGGCAAAGTCAATGACATTGAAATTGCTGTTCAAGAGCAAATCAATGAAGTCGCAGAAAAAGCAAGCAATTATAAAATCCTTGGTCATCATATTGAATTTTCCGGGATATGTCTCAATTGCCTTGAAAAGAGCCGGGAAGCAACCATTAATTGAAGTTTTTTTTAAGCTGGTCGCAAGAAGGACTATAAAACATAAAAGGGGCCGTCGCGAGTATTCACGACGGCCCCTTTTATGTTTTATACTTTGATCATTTCAATCAAAAACTACCTTACTGAATCTGCGTTTGCCTACCTTGAGGAGCATTTCTCCGATCGGCGTTATTATTGAATGTACATCTGTAACTTTTTCTCCGTCAATCGACACGGCACTCTGCTGAATCATTCTCCTTCCTTCGGATGTTGATTTCACCAGACCAGCATCGACTAATAACTGAGGAAGAGCCATTGGCTCAGTCGCTTTAAACCTTACCTCCGGTAAATCTTCCGGAACACCACCCTGTTGAAAAACTTTTTCAAAGTTTTCTTCTGCAGATTTTGCCGCAGCAGCTCCGTGAAAACGTGCAGTAAGCTCTCGGGCCAACTGCATTTTCACCTGTTTGGGATGCAGGAGATTTTTTTCCACTTTGCTTTTGAGTTCTTCAATTTCCTTATTGGTCAAATCACTCAATAAGGAGAAGTACCTGAACATTAACTCATCTGATACAGAAAGTACCTTTCCGTAAATATTATCAGCGGATTCGGTAATTCCAATATAATTTCCCAAGGATTTGCTCATCTTGTTGACACCATCTAAGCCTTCAAGAAGGGGCATTGTGATAACCACCTGTGGCTCCTGTCCATGTGACCTTTGTAAATCCCTGCCCATCAATACATTGAACAACTGATCAGTTCCACCAAGCTCGACATCAGCTTTCATTGCTACCGAGTCGTATCCTTGAATAAGTGGGTAAAGGAATTCATGGATAGAAATTGGTTTGCCGGATTCAAATCTTTTATGAAAATCATCACGCTCAAGCATACGGGCGACGGTCAGTTCAGACGCGAGCTTTATCATATCGATTGAAGTAAGCTTGCCGAGCCAGGTGCTGTTAAAAACAACCTGCGTTTTTTCAGGATCAAGAATTTTAAAAACCTGTTCCTTGTAAGACTCAGCGTTTTCGGCAACCTGCTCTACCGTCAAGGCCTTTCTGGTCTCAGACTTTCCGGTTGGATCGCCGATCATGCCGGTAAAATCGCCTATGAGAAAATAGATATCATGACCTAGATCCTGAAAGTGTTTCAGTTTCTGGAGTAGAACAGTATGACCAAGATGAAGATCCGGAGCCGTTGGATCAAAACCGGCTTTAACTTTGAGAGGGATACCTGATTCCCGCGATTTCTTCAATTTTTTGATTAATTCATCACGGGAGATGCAGTCAACAACTCCACGTTCTATCAATTCCAACTGCTCTTCAATCGACGCCATGATATTTTATGCCTGTAATAAGTTATATAATAAAGAGCTTCATCTATTTTGCGTATTCGACAGCCCTGGTTTCTCGTATGACTGTAACTCTTATTTGACCTGGATAGGTTAATTTACTCTCGATCGACCTGGCAATATCCTGACTAAGTAGTGTCGCATCTTCATCCTTCACCTTGCCGGAATCGACAATTATCCGCAAATCGCGTCCAGCCTGAATCGCATAGGATTTTTCAACACCATTGAACCCGTTTGCAATAGCTTCAAGGTCTTCAAGACGTTTAACATAACTCTGCAACATCTCTTTTCTGGCTCCGGGCCTGGCACCGGATAAAGCATCTGCTGATTGAACAAGAATATCAATAACACTGAGAGGCGGCTGTTCTTCGTGATGAGCTCCAATGGCATACACTACCTGCTCCGGTTCTCCGTATTTTTTGGCAAGGTCGCGGCCAATTATGGCATGAGAACCTTCGACTTCATGATCAACTGCTTTGCCGATATCGTGCAAAAGACCCGCACGTTTAGCCATTTTTACATCAATGCCAAGCTCAGAAGCCATTATTCCGCAAAGAAATGACACTTCGAGAGAATGTTGAAGAACATTTTGCCCATAGCTTGTTCGGTATTTTAATCGTCCCAGCAGATTAATCAGATCGACATGTACCCCGTGAGCGCCAACATCAAATGTCGCTTGTTCTCCAGCTTCACGCATGGTAATCTCAAGTTCCTTCGTCATTTTCTCTACAACTTCTTCTATGCGTCCAGGATGAATTCTGCCGTCACTGATTAGTTGCAACAATGCCAATCTGGCAACTTCACGACGTACAGGATTAAAACCGGACAATATCACCGCTTCCGGAGTGTCATCAATGATGATATCGATTCCGGTGGCAGCTTCAATAGCCCTGATATTTCGTCCTTCCCGACCGATAATCCGCCCTTTCATTTCGTCGCTTGGCAACGGAACCATGGATACCGTCCTGTCGGCTACATAGTCTCCGGCATAACGAGAGATAGCCAGAGCCAGAATGTTTTTACCTTTTCTGTCGGCCTCCATTTTCATTTCATTTTCGATCCTGACAAGTCGCTTGGCAGCTTCCATCCTCGCTTCGCTTTCCAACGAATCCATAAGGAGCTTTTTGGCCTCTTCCTGGCTAATTCCTGCCAGTTGAGCCAATTCATAACGTCTTTCGCTCACCAGCGAATCTATTTCCTTATGTTTTTCATACCATTCGATTTCCTGCTGTTTAACCAGGCGTTCGCTATTATAAAATTCAGTCTGCCTCCGGTCAAAACCGTCCCACTCTCTTTTAAGACTGTCTCTTTTTCTTTTGAGTTGTCGTTGTTCCTCTTTCAGCTCTTCTCTTTCTGCTTTAAGCTCTGCCTCTAAAGCTTGTTTTATTTGAAACGCAGCCTCTTTGCTTTGCAAAAGAGCTTCTTTTTTCAGTTGTTCAGCTTCAACTATAGCTTTTTCAATAATCTGGTTGCTTTGAATTTTTATATTTTTTTGATGACCCTCAACTACCAGTTTCCTGATATAAATACCCAGGGATGTGCCGATAAGGAGGCTGATACAGACGAGTAAATATGGATGGGTTAATAAATCCATTGGACAATCCTATCTGGTGTTGATTGACAGGACAGAAGAAAAAAGCAGAGGAAAATAATTAAATACGGGCACTTGAGGAAAGCCCAACACGCCACATCTCGACCGGTCATGCGAGCGGAAATAACATTAATGAATCTGTTACTCTTTTCTGAGATCAACAACCTTTCAAATACGCCTTAACTCAGTTGGAGATTCTCCTCAAATATTGCAGATAGCTCTATGGTCATTGACCATTTTTCTCTCTTACGGCAAAACTGTACATCTCTACGATGCGCGCAGAATTCTTGCCATGGTCGAGCTGAACAATCCGTTTTACGTTCAGATAATTACCATACCAGTAAACATCTTTTGTATACTGCCTCTACATTGAGAGGTTATTCCACAATTATACAGTGAGAATAAGTCAAACTAAATAAGCTGATTAAATCGGTTTATTCAGAGAAATATCTAAAAAAAGCAATCGTGCTTCCCTTAATTTATATTTTAATCCAACAGCGCCTTTCTGCTGAGGTCAATCTTCTGTTATATGTTTAACCAGCTATATATTTTCCATAAATATCATTTTGAAAAATATCAGGCTGGATAGAAAAATTTAGTAAGCAAATGGTTCCATTCATTCGAATGGACATCTTCCCCACACTGCCGTGTCTCCAGGAAAGTTAAACCTATAGAATAGGTGGGCAGCCTCATAATACCTTCAGGAAATTCGATAAACGATCTTCCTTATAATACCAGTGGAGTTGCCCTTTTTTTGGGAGTTGGCTCAACACACACTGAAGATCACCAACAGTGCAGGGAAAACTCTTGTTTCGTCTTATATCATTTAAAACTTAACGTGAAATAATGTCATTGCTATATAAGGTTTTAAGTCCTTTAATAGATTATAACAGACTTTCCGGTAAACGAAAACAAATTATACCTACCGGTCTCATTCAGACAATAACCTGGATCTTATCTCTTCACTGAGCCGGACAATCCTTTCTTCCGAGTCCCTTTTATATCCCTCAAATTCCTGCATGAGCTTCACATATCGTGATGCAATATTCAAGCAAGCCATTATTGCCACCTTGCCAACCGGTAGGGTTCCCGTTGTTTGCGGAGAGCTGGATTCAACAAGTTGACGAACCAGTGAAAGAATCGATCTCAGTTCTTCCTCTGAGGAAGCGGTATAAAACTTATACTCCTGCCCCAGCAGTTCGAATCTTACCAACCTTTCCGTTTCAGACATATCAATCCGGATCCACCATTAAGTTCTGCTGCACAATCTGCTTCAGGCTACAAGGATGCCTGGCCCAGGTAAACGGGGATTTCAATCATTAATCCTTTGAATGGGTCATTGAAAAAAGGTCATTTTGAACTTGCCTTTCGTTGTCATCACCATTTTCGTCTTCCGGTTCCTGACTTTCTGTTAGAAAATCGACTTCCGGATTAACTTCTTCCGAAGAATCATTTTTAGTTTCTTCTTTGCCGGTATCCAGATTGAGTTCCCATTCTTCTATCTGGTCGACAATTTTATTGACTCTCTCGCTTATCTCGATTCTCTCTGTAACTTTAGAAGAAATATTTTCTCTCAATTCCTCTATCAACAGATCTCGCTCAAATACCTCCTGCTCAAGTTGTGTTTTTTCAGCCTTCAAGGCAGAAAAGCGTGTCAATATTTTCTCAACGAATTTTTCAAGCCGCTGCAGTTCACTCTCTTGCTCCATATCTTTTCCCCTCAACTCATTATTATTAACAAGTGAATTTTCGAAATTCCTAATGTTATCATTTGTTACTGCGACACAGTGAATATACCATGCACCATGCACACTGCAACCTCTATCAGATTCGGGAATAATGCCAATCGACAGGTCTGGCATTGTCATATGGCATGAAGCCATGGAAAACCCTGGGATCATCATCAAATACCATCGGCAAAAAAAATTTATCTCCCTCCCACATCGGCAACTTCATAATATCCGCCACATCAACCCAGACCAAATCTCCTTCTTCGTTGGAATTTATCGGAGTACCGCTAAATCTCTCAATTCTATAGATAAAACCAAACCAGTCTTCACCTTGTGGTCCAAAACCAGTCCAATTAATTGTCCCTCTCAGTACTGCTGTGTCGCAGATGATGTTGGCTTCTTCGTATATTTCCCTAATCAGGCACTGATAAATATCCTCATTCGGAAGCATTTTGCCTCCCAGGCCATTGTATTTACCTAGATGCTGATCTTCAGGTCGCTTATTCCTATGTACCAGCAAGGTTTTTTTTCGATCAGAGGATAAAATATACCCCAAGGTAGCAACTATTGGTGTGTACATTTCATCTCCCATTTTTCTGCTATTAAATAACGATTCATATTCCGATCCTCACTTTCTTATGATACAATTCATCAAATTGTTGAACCTCAAACCAAATGCTGAACAAAGTTGAATTCTCTATGCTCGTTGAAGTTTGCTCTTTACAAAACCCTCCGAATCTCTCTATTACCGTAGGGCAGTATGTATTCTCCCAGGATTATTTTCTAGCTGAAAGTCAGAAAATAACAACCTCCAGGCACTATTATTTCTTATGATCCTATTACTATAATCTATGTCTCTGATATCTGTTATTTTTTCTCAAAAACACAAGTTTTCAAGGCTGCTGTATCCGTTTTTCTTACTGTTTGCTGCGACATTTTTCCCTGATACTGCAGTAACAAGCGAACAGTATTTTCCAAACTATAAGGCTATCGAAAATAACGTCGCCTTCTGGGAGAAAATATATTCCCATTATTCACTTAACGAGGCTGTTATACATGACTCCAAAGATTTATCAAAGATATACGAGGTAATTCCTATACTTGGAGAAGATCTGCCGGGAGCGGCACGAATAAATTCACTTTTCGAACAACAGGTAAAAGATAAATATCGTGAAATTCTCACCAGTCTTGCCAGTAGAAAACCTTCGACTTCCGAAGAAATCAGGGTTGCCGCACTTTTTTCAGGGCAAAACAGCGCCAGACACTTTTTAATAGCTGCAGAAAATGTCCGGAGTCAAAAAGGACAGAAGGAACGCTTTTTGGCGGGCGTTATCAATTCCGGCAGCTATATGCAGGAAATAAAAAGAATTATTCGCGCCTATAATTTACCTGAGGAGCTGGCCTATCTTCCCCATGTTGAATCATCTTTTAATTATCGTGCATACTCCAGGGTGGGTGCAGCTGGTATCTGGCAATTCACCAAAGGAACCGGAAGTGAATACCTGACAATAGATTACACTATCGACGAACGCCTTGATCCAATTCTTGCTACACATGCAGCAGCCAAATATCTCAAGAACAGTTACCACTCTCTCAACAATTGGCCCTTAGCTCTCACTTCGTACAACTATGGTCTGGCTGGTATGCACAGGGCTGTAAACGAACAAGGCACTTATGAAAAAATTTTCCTCCATTACGATAAGGGCCACTTCAAATTTGCATCGAGAAATTTTTATCCCGGATTTCTTGCGGCACTTAAAGTCGCCAAACAACTGGAAGCTGACAGGAGTGTTAAACTTGCCCCGGCCCAATCCACCCGGTATCTCAATCTTCCGGGTTACGTTCATATAAAGGATATAAGTAACCATTTCGGTATTTCACAAAATACTCTTAAATCACTTAATCCTGCCCTGCGACCATCGGTTCTTAGTGGTGAAAAACGTATCCCAAAAGGTTCTGTTATAAGACTTCCAGCTGGAAAGAATACTAACCGGCTTCTTGCTTCAATCCCCTCCTCTTTTTATGCAAAAGAACAAAATCCAACCCTTTTTCACCGGGTCAAGAAGGGAGATACGCTGAGCGGCATTGCGCGGCATCATGGTGTTTCCTTGAAAAGCCTCATGACGGTAAATAATCTCGACCAATATGCAACGATTTACCTCAAGCAGAAGCTAAGAATCCCCATTAAGAGTGTAGCTGTTGCGAAAACGAAGAAAAATGTTCCCAAATTAATTGCGCCCGGTAAAACTAAAACAATTTCTTCAGTTCACGACCCAACAGTACCCATTTTTCTAGCGACCAAAAAAAGACATCCATCTGGAAATGGTTATGATTATCTCCCCATAAAAGATCCTACTATCTATAATGTATTCAATATCCACCGAAAAAATAACAAAGTTTACGGGTATATAACTGTTCAACCCGAAGAATCACTCGGGCTTTATGAGAATTGGCTAAATACGACCACGGCTGCAATTTCAGCCCTCAACAAACTTACGCCCCATGCGACTCTAACCCCGGGCCAGCAACTCCTCCTTGTTTTTGATCAATTGTCACCGACTCGATTTGAAGAAAAACGTCTTGATTTTTTGAAGGAAACAGAGGAGGATTTTTTTCTATCATTTACTGTGATTGGTCAAAAAAGATACAGGGTTAGTTCCGGTGACACACTGTGGGATCTTTGTTACAACAAGTTCGACATTCCGCTTTGGCTTCTAGAGCGTTATAACTCAACTATAAATTTGACAAGTCTGAGCAATAACCAGGAACTCATTGTACCAATTGTACAACAGATATAACGGTCTTACCGATAACCAAACTTCATTACATTTTGCGGAAGTCTGATCGTGGACATAATGGGATGCTGGTGCCCCATTACACGCCTTCGCATACCAAACTAGAATTAACCTCCAACATCATGAAGGAATTCAATGGATATTACTAAAACAATCAAAGATCTTAAAACTCGTCCGGACTTCAAAGACAACGTCGGAATGATCCTCATTCATAATGGGGTCGTCCGCAACTGGTCCAGAAAGGATCATAACGCCGTCACAGCACTTGAAGTCACGCCCGATCACATAAAGATAGAAGCTCTTCGTCAGGAATACTTGCAACGGGAAGGGATATTTGAAATAATTATTAAAGCATATTCCGGAACCTTCCAGCCCGGGGAAGATCTCCTCTATATTATTGTAGCCGGTGACATACGGGAAAATATTAAACCGGTACTGGCAGAATTACTTGATCGGATTAAATCAGAGGCTGTAACCAAAAAAGAGATTTTTTCAAATTAGATGAATTCGTAAAAATCTGGAATCTCAGATGGCTAAGTAAAAACTTCAGACAGGAGCGAACAATTTCAATTATTTCGGCGTACTAGAGCACATCGCGATGATAGAAATTTTGTAGCGACGACGCAGATGAAGATTTTTTTACGACGCCATCAAATTAAACTTGGAGATACGCTTGACCACTGCCAAATATTTTATTGAAAAATTCACTGATATCCATCCGCTCCCCCATGTAGTTACCACCCTCACGCGCCTGATCAATGATCCGGAATCAACAATGAAAGATTTTGAAGAAGTCATTAAAGTCGATCCCGTTCTGGTGAGCCGCTTGTTAAGACTCGTCAACAGTCCTTATTTCGGCCTGGTTCAGAAAGTCGATTCGATTGGTCGTGCAGTGGCTTTTCTTGGCATGAAGAACCTCCACAATCTGGTGGTAACAGACGCCTTGAAAAATATTTTCGTAGGTCCTGAAATGAATTCGGTCTTTTCAAAAAAGAAACTGTGGATTCACAGTGCAGCAATTTCCATCTGCAGCAAGATGGTTGCGGAAAGAATTTTCGGTATCAATGGTGACGATGCCTTTTTGTGCGGAATTCTCCATGACTTCGGTTTATTGGTTGAAGAACAGGTAAGACAGGAAGAATTTCACCGCATCTGCTCGTCCTGCTCATCGACCAGTTCGCTCGTCGAAATGGAGCAACAATCTTTTGCCACCGATCATTGTGAGATCTGCTATCTGATGACTCTGGAATGGAATATGCCGATCGCCATCCAGACTGCCATCCGGGACCATCATTTAATTCTGGATGACATAGAACCTTCGAACCTGACCGGGATCATTCAAATTTCGGAATATATTACAGGACAACTCAAACTTTCAACCCTTCCTGATATGGAGATGGTCATATCACCACCGCTCATTGATCACATACAGGATAACATTGATGAATACACCGTCCTCATCGAAGATCTTCCTGATGAAATGGCCAATGCGCAGAGCATTTATGGTTAGCCGCATTTTTCATTAGTTCAGGCGGCGTCTTTTTTTGAAAAACAAATATAATCTAAAAATCAACACAATGTTCATGTGAAATGCGGCTTAGAGCGATCAATACTTATTCCTACGAAGATATCAATGATTAATCTGTTCAACAAAACAGTCTCATACGATGAGCAAATAAGAGAGTTGCTTGTCTGTCTTAAAGAAGAAATTCCAACCATATCTGTTATAGCCGTCAATAAAGAAGGACAGCGGCTTTCAGAAAATCATCAGGCCAAATTTCCTGAAAATCTCGTAGCAGAATTATTGTCTGTCTCGCAAAAACAAAACGAAATGCCGGTTTCCCTTTCTGACGACAGGAATTGTGCACTTTATATTCCTGCCCTGCAAGCTACATTACTGGCCCACTCGCTCTGTGAAAAATCCCATTCGACCGATGTCTCCTATCTGCTCAGAACTGCAGTACGTGGCTATTTTGACAGAAAAGAAGTTGAACAGCTCAACAAAAAAATGAGCATCCAAAAGAAACAGTTTAACCGGAAATTCCAGGTTATGGACGCCAAGCATCAAAAAATGCTTGAGGAGACGCAACGTAGTTACAGAATTATTCAAGAACATCAGGAAAACTATTCGAGAACCCTGCAATCTGAAATCGAAAAGCAAACCCAGGAACTTCGCAAAGCTAAATTGGTAGCTGAAGAGGCTAACGTTGCCAAAAGTGAATTTCTTGCCTCCATGAGCCATGAAATTCGAACTCCGATGAACGGTGTTATAGGTTTCACAGATATTCTGCTCGGTACAGAGCTAGACGAAGAACAGCGGGACAGCGCTTTGACAATCAAGCGCAGTGGTGAAGCATTGCTTGGGTTGATCAATGACATCCTCGATTTTTCCAAGGTTGAAGCCGGACAGATGTCACTTGAATTTATTGATTTCGATCCGGAAATCACTGCTCATGATGTCTGTGAACTTATCCGCCCACGGGTGTCCGGAAAGTCTATTGAGGTACTCTGCCGAATAGATGACAATCTTCCTGCCAATGTTAAAGGAGATCCCGGAAGATTCCGCCAGGTACTTATCAACCTGCTCGGCAATGCCGCAAAATTTACTGAACAGGGAGAATTGGAACTCAGTATCGAGGTTCAGGAAGAGACCGAAGAAACAATTACCCTCTTGAGTAAAATTAGGGATACGGGAATCGGAATTGCTAAGGATAAATGTGAAACTATCTTTGAAGCCTTCATACAGGCTGATGGTACAACCACCCGGAAATACGGTGGAACCGGTCTGGGTCTATCAATCTGCAGAAAAATCGCCGCCTTGATGAATGGTCGTGTCTGGGCCGACTCACAGGAAGGAGCAGGAACTGTCTTCTATTTCCTGGCGGTTATGAAAAAATCGACATTGGATCCAAATCCGCGGCCACAAATCGTCCATCAAGATCTTAAAAACTTGAAAGTACTCGTTGTTGACGACAATAAAACCAACAATGACATCCTCAAAGCCATTCTTGGTAAAGCTGGTATGGATGTGGTAACACTTCTTGATGAAACCTACACCATAGCTACTCTTCAGGCTGCCGAAAAGGAGCAAAAGCCTTTTCAGGCTGCAATTCTGGATCTACAAATGCCGCAAATATCAGGATACGATCTTGCAAAGCGTATTCGAACGTCAAAGATTGTCAATCCTGATATTCCTCTCTTGGCTTATACTTCATCTGCAGAAAGAGCTGCTCAAAAATGTAAAGATGCTGGTTTCAATGCATTTCTAACAAAACCGGCCCGCCGCAGGATTTTTCTCGGGACCTTATCAAAAATCCTCGGCAGCATAAATGATGATCTGCAGCAGCCGCAAAACGAAAGACTTGTCACTCAATATTCAATACGCGAAGAACTGAAACAAACCACACGGATTCTTCTTGCCGAGGATAATCTGGTAAATCAGAAACTGGCGACGATTATCCTTAGTAAAGCAGGTTATAAGGTGACAGTGGCGGAAAATGGTAAGCAGGCACTGGACATATTTACCAGAAACCCAGGTAATTTTGATGCAATCCTGATGGATATCCAGATGCCGGAAATGGATGGTTATGAAGCAACACGCTGTATAAGGAAAAATGGCAACAATGATATTCCCATTGTTGCCATGACGGCCAATGCCATGAAAGGTGACCGGGAGCTTTGCCTGGATGCGGGAATGAACGACTACATTACAAAGCCGATAAAAAGAGACATTGTCTTTCAAGTACTGGAAAAATGGCTTAACCGACGTTTCTCATGACATTAAATAAGCGATGACTTTCTCTTCCGGGATTTACTGCTCAACCTGCCAATTGTCATTCCTGCGAGCAGTACGCCCCCCCCTGCCAGAAACCAGTTAATGGATTTGTCTTTGTTCAGTTTTCTGTTCTCTTCCTTAAGAGAAGCCATTTCCTGTACAAGCAATTCATTTTCCCCTGTTACTCTCAGCATATCCTCCTTGATCTTCACCACGTCTGCTGTATCTGCCTGCAGATCCTGATAATCGGCCAAGATCTGATCTCGTTCAGCAAGTATTGATTGGAGATGGGATTCGGTACGAACAAGACTCTCAGAAACTTCTTCCAGCTCAAGTTTTGTTTCAATTTCCGCTTGCTTTAACTTCTCATTTTCAGCACGCAGAGATTCAACTATTGTCGAAAGTGGCGGCTCAACACTCAGAAACCGTTTCAACATCCAGCCTTGTTTACCATCAGCCAGACGAACCAGCGCATGAGTATCACCCTCATTAAGCAGTTCGACAGTATCACCGTCTTTTACCATGCCGACAATTTTATACTCATTTCCGGCACCTCTTCTCACAACTACCTCTGCGCTGGGTTTCACGTAACGGGTGGCGGCGGAAACCTCAATTGCAGAGAATAGTATAGTGCTAAGCGGCAAAAAACTGAGCACCAGGAGCAATATGAAAAATCCCGCTGGTTTTGTGTTTCTTCTGATAAACATTATTCTTCTCATTCTCCTTACATTTTTTTTCATGACAGCAATTTGCATTTCGAAACTTCATCCTGCAACATTTTTGGCAAAATATGCGACTGGCGTATAACTTAACAACATACAAAGAGAGTCGCCCTTTTGGCAATCAAATTCATTTTTAGTATCCTACAGATTTTTTGGCTTAAAAGGTTCAAAACACTATATCCAATATCTGCAATTGACTGCTTCCTCCCTGATCGAGAAGGGAGCCGGGATCGGTTGCTACAAAAAGGATCTGCCGGCCATCGGCCCCCAGACCCTGAATTGCTGCGTCAATAGGCTCTCCCACTGTACCCTTAACAAAAGCACTATTTTCATAATTGAATATGGCAATGTGGCTCTTATCAATGGTGGTCATCAAGCCAGGCGCTTTAATTGAAGATTGGTCGGATGAAACCACGAGCAGTTCCTGGCGGCCATCTGCATCAATGTCCACGGCAATCGGAGCGACTTCAAAAAACACTGATGTTGATCTATAATCAAGCAGTGTCGGGTCAATTTTATATGTCAAAGCAGACAAACTTCCACCCATCTGCCTGGGAGAGACATATATTTTCTCTTTCCCTGAATACACCCAAAGGCTGCCATTTCGTACGTACGCAGCTTCCAGTTCACCATCTCCAGTCAAGTCAGCAAGCAGACCACCGATTACTGTAAATTTAACGGGAAGCTCCAAGATAAAGTCTTTTTGTTTTAGCTCCGAATTGTGCCAATACATTTCTTTGATGCTTCGGCCAAAGAAACCATCAGCATTAAAGTTCTGGCTGAGCAGCGTTTCAGGACGTCCATCATTGTCGAGATCAAAAGATCCCAAAATGGAATCCAAACCTCTTTCAACAGTCATCAGTTGATTGTTTTGCAACTGAAAGACGGTACTGTCGATTTTGTCATCTGTCCAGGCAAGTACTGTGAGATACAGTGGCC
>JBARUR010000145.1:0-8214 GCA_049645845.1 Desulforhopalus sp.
GTTTGTGCGGGTATGGTAAAAGCAACGAAATTGCCTGGATGGTGGAATTGGTAGACACCCGAGACTTAAAATCTCGTGAGCCTTGTGCTCGTGCGAGTTCGATTCTCGCTCTAGGCACCACATTTTAGAAGGGTTTGCGAGGCTTATCGCAAACCCTTTTTTTTTGGACAAACATTCGGCTGTATTTTGACTATTATGGAAACGTACCAGGGAATAAAGTTTAGGCATCACCAAACCAAAACAACTTTTGCTTATGATCACCGCTTAGTAAATCTTAATCGCTGGGCTTATCTGTTTGCCCAACTTGGCCTTGCTCCCGTTCATGGTGCCGGTGCCTATGGCAATCATTCCTACAGAACAGGCGAGACATCCTTTGTCATAACTAAATCGGCCATGATACCAGCAGAAGTTCTGCAGCCTGAGGATTTTTGTCATGTTGTCGGGTTTGAAAAAAACACCAGGACCTTTTGCTCTGAAGGAGTTGCTCCACCTTCTTCGGAATGTTTTCTCCACAATGCGCTCTATCAGTCCTTGACGCATTTTAATGCTATTCTGCATGGGCATTGTTCTCTGCTCAATATTCATGCAGAAGCCCTGAACATACCGGTGACTGAGAAATTCTATGACTACGGAACACCGGAACTCGCCGAATCCGCTCTTTTACTGGCTGCCCCGGATACTCCCTTTTTTATTTTGAAGGATCATGGATTTGTCGCACTTGGAGAAGATATTGACAGTGCAGGAAAATTAACTCTTCATTATTATTCCGACCTTATTAGTTTATTGAGATGATTTTGAGATGATTTAATTAAAAATTTTGAACCGCCCTCCATATCATACAGTGTAGTAGTCCAGTCGCAATTCATTAAAATTTTCTTTGTTTTTTATCGGATATCTATTTTCATTATTTTTTTCATTCCATAAATATAATTAATCTCAACAGCTTATTACTCGCATCCGTATAAATACCTATGCGGCTATGGCATTATCTCCCATTTACACTTTTTCAATTTCTTTTATAATGCATTATAATATTTTGAACCTGAAAAACAGGAAGATTTTGGACCGAATTCCAATATTGGAATATGTTGCCGGAGCTTATTAATTGCCGGGCGATTACGAGTTGTACTCATTTAAATGTATCTTACAAAGGAGAGAGAAAAAGCAATGGAAGACGACTTCAGCAACCTGAGAAATCTTAAAAAATCATTACAACCAGAGAATATGGCCAATTTAAAACCAGCTAAGCAAAAAACCAGCACAAAGGTACGTTTTATCATAACTAAAAATAAAAATAATTCGTGGGTCGATGATCTTCATGCTCAAGAACAATTAAGTAGGATGGACCGGGTGTTTCATTAATATATTTTATCTTAAAGTCATTGTTCCTTCAGTATTATCGATGGCAACCTCGGGAGGATTCATTATTTTATAGGGTTTAGTGAAATAAAAACAATTAAAGTTTGCTTGGCAATGACCGAAATAAGGGAGTTGTTTAATCTTTAATTCCTAACCTATTATGCAATTAACACTTTTCTTTCGTTTTGAGTTTCATCTGCCAAGAGTACAATTATTTACACTTTCCGGATTATCTTTCTTCTCTTTCCCTCAATTCCTTCGCCAGCTGTTTGCCTGCTTCAAATGCCTCATCAAGGCAATCGGGCCGTTTTTCGATTTCTCCTTTGCAGTCAACATCTCTGCAGAGAACTGTTTTCCAAAGCCCCGCATCCAACACATCAAAGAAATATTTGACAGTGAGAATGGCTCCTTCAAAGAGTTTTTTACCACTGGTGGCCCCCACAGAAATAAAGAGTCCCTTGCGTTTTTCCGGCGTCTTACCCACTGGCTGTTCTTCAAGCCAATATTTTCGAACCCAAAGAGACTGACATCGATCCATAAAAGTTTTGGTGTGTGCGCTCACAGAATAAAAAAAGATGGGAGATGCAAGCATAATACCGGTACCGGCTTCAATCTTAGCAAGGATGTCCTGAAAATCATCACGAATGACACATTCGCCGGTTTTACTGCAGCCGTAAATTTCCAGGCATGGTGAGATCTTATGGTCCCGCAGATATATTTCTTCAACTTCTGCTCCTTCCTGTCGGGCCCCGGCCACTGCCTGTTTCAATAAGCCAGCGCTATTTCCATCTTTTCGCGGACTACCATAAATTGCTGTGATTTTGACCATGCAGCCTCCTCGTCAGTATCGTATAATTGTTTGATTTTTATAGTGGCAAAGCAAGAAAAGTTCCCCCATTCCTTGTGGTAAGCTCCCGCATCAAGACGGCAAAACGGCCGGTGGTGTATCTTGATAAAAAACCAACAGCATGGATCTTTGCCAAACGCCGACCACTGTGCCGATTCATTTGGGTAATGGAAATAATAACCGGATCATAGGACGAACCTGTGTAATCATCGCCAAAAACATAGATCGCCGTCGATTGACCTGGTTTGGCATATCGCTTCAATGCCATCTCTATTCCTTCGATGGGGCTGCTATTGGAAGCATCTCTCCAATCGCCAAACATCTTCATCACACTCTTTCGCAATTGCGGTGTATCGGGAATCCAGCGGCCGCTGTATCCGGAAATGAGTGTTTTGCCCTGGTCATTTAATATCTGAAAACCTTTGACCTCGGGATGAATACTTAAGACATTCAGAATTTCCCTTGAGACACGGTCCCAGATAGACAGCATGCTTCCTGATGTATCAATAATAAAAATGACATAATCGCTATCCACCGGGATGCCGCCGACTTCTTCATCACGGGTAGTCGTGCTGGTCGCCGGTGCAATGGACGCTCGTTGCAGGCTGGACTGGACCAAGGAGAGTCCCTCCAGATCACCCGACAGCGTACTATCTTCATTTTCTATTTTACTGAGACTCTGCGAGAGAGTCTCAGCAGCTTGCCCTAATCGTCCACTCTCTGCAAGCTGCTCTTCATTTTTCTTTTTCTGCTGATCAATTTCCGTGGCCAGGCCGGATATCCGGTTCTCAAGACTGATCACCTGACCGAGAAGACTTTCGACATCAACAACATTTGATGAACTTTCCTCAGAAGTATTGGAAATCAATACCAGGAGCACGACAGCTCCAAAGCCGCAGGAGATTATATCGAGAAAAGAAAGATTGAATATATTAAAATCTTTCCTGTTAATTTTCATGGCCAGTTCTCCGCAGGACTGATAACCAGGCCTCCTGATACTGCCGCCCATCCCCAATACTCATTGGCCGCATCGGGATCACCTTCAATGGGAAGCAGAATCACATTGATTTTCACTCCGCGAAGCCCACTGTCCTGAACACTTTGTCGAAAAAGCTTAACCCGGCATTCACCGGAAATCGTCGATGATCTTCCCAAGAGAGAACTGCAGCTTGCAAAGGGATTGAGGCTTGCATAACGAGAATCACCGACAGTTGGCAGACCGTCTGTTATTAAATAAAGATCGGTTGCTCCCAGTTGAGCAGCCGCCTGCAAACCTTTCTGCAGATTAGTAGCTCCTTCAGGTACGACACCATCAAGATCTCTGTAGAAAGCTGCAAGGGTAGCAGGATTATCAGCTTTTTGCCAACCCGCACTGCCGAGTGATTTTTGGGACGCATTATAAGAAATTACCGCAAGTTGACTGGTTTTCGGAACCCGGGCAAGAACCCATCGCACTGTTTTTTTTGCCCGAATCCATTTGGGACCGCGTTTTTTGTTCTCGACAGAACTATTTTTTCTTTTGATTATCTCAAGCAGCGTAGCATCAGTCATCGACGCACTGCTATCAATGAGCACGGCAATTCTGCTGCCTTCAACTTTGAGGCCCATCAAGTAATTCTCTTCACCACCTCGATCGTCCTGCACCAGATCTTCCTGCCGGGCTATCGGCCTGGTGGAAATATCACTTTTTAGGGCAGCCAACTGCTCCCTTTTCTGTAGAAGGCTGAGTTCTTTTTGGGACAGAGAGTCTTCAAGCCGGGCAAGTCGGGCTCTTAGTTGCGCAATTTTCTCGGTTTCGGATTGTGAAATATTCTGCAATTGATCAAGGATTTGCTGCAACTCTGCCTGCCGCAATTCGAGCTGCTGAACATCGCCTGTTAAAAGGTCTATTTCCAGTGGTGAATTACCCACGTTATGCTTCACCAGCATGAAAACCAAAACGACAGCACCAAGCCCACAGGACATGATGTCGAGAAACGCCAGATTAAAACCTTCTGATTTGCGTCGCCTCTTCACAAAGCCACCGTTTACTTGATCCGGGCAAGAAGATATCGATCACAATAAGCCTGGATATCCACAAGCTGACCGTCCTGAAGACGTTGAAGTTGATGGAAGAGAAACATCAGCAGAATACTGATCAACAGGGCAACAAGCGTTGAATTGAAAGCTACTCCCAGACTATTCGTCATACCGGCAATATCCCCGGCGAGTGCTTTGTCTGCAAGGGAAAGTGCTTCCCCTATTCCGCGGACTGTACCGATAAAGCCAATTGATGGAATTGCCCAGATCAGATAGCGGACCATAGAGTTTTCAGCATCCTGGCGAACAGCAAGGGCCTCAATGCTGCTTTCAATGGCATCGGAGAGATTCTGGACATTTCGAGTACCGGCATAACGCCACAGTGCTGACCTTAACGTCTGGATAAGCGGAGCGGAACTTCTGTCGGCAGAAAGCTCTGTGTCAAGTTTTTCGATTATCATTTCGGGAACAAAACCTTCTTCTTCATCCTCTTCAATCAGATCAACCGTAAAAAGATAATTGTTTCGTAAAATAGTGCGGCACTTGCTGAGGATCAGAAAACTGCCCCAGAGCATCAAGATGAGACAAATCTCCTGCTCATAGTCCTTGAGCACGATCAGTAGATTGCGAGGAGCGGATTGGCCAGCTTGTCTTGCGGTCTCAAGCAAGAGATCTGCTTCCGGACGAATGTAACCAATATAGGCAAGATGGACTACGACTATGGAAGCAATCAGTACAAGAAAGCTTTTTAATATATCCGACATATCAAATATCCACTGGAAAAGAAGTTGGAGAATTCAAGCTGATTGCCGGCAGTACTGCATATACTGTCACAGCTGTGAGTAAAAGCACAACCACAACCCCAAGCCAAAAGACAGACTTTTTTGGGAATATTCTGGTCAATTTATTCATTTTTTCCTCCATAAAGATAACGCCCTATACGAAAACCCACATCGTCGCGTCCTCCAGCCAATCCTTCCCGGAACGCAGGACGCAAAGTGGTTAGAGTGCCGGAACGCCAATTGGCGCCTTTGACAACATGCGACTCTCCGCGCTGTTGTCCCAATGGATTACTGACGACGGTACCCTCGATAGGCGGTACAATCGAATAGACATCATGCACCCATTCACTGACATTTCCGGCCATGTCGTACAGGCCGGAAGGCTCTCTGTTGAAACTGCCGACAGGCGCTCTACCAGGGTATCCATCGTTATACCTGGGAACATAAAACTTCACCTGCCCCTTAGCGCTTTCGTCTGCTACATTTGTGGCCTTCGGCGGAATGACAGTATCATCGCCCCAGGTGAAAATGGTCTGTTGTCCTTTGCCCGCCTTGCGGGCCAGCCACTCCCACTCCGCTTCGCTGAGCAGTCGATAGCCGTCGGATTTCAGGTCAAATCCCGTCACCTGCCCGCCTGCCGTTGTGTAAAAAGGACGAAGTTTTTCTCTTGCACTCAGCCAATTACAAAAGACTACCGCCTCCTGCCAACTCACGGAGGTGACAGGTGCATCAGCCGCGCCAACAGCTTTCTGCGGTTTATATTGTGCATACTGACCATTGGTAACTTCATGAAGCCCTGCGTAAAAAGGCTTGTTGAGCTTTACCTTTCGCTGAAATTCGTTAGCCCGCTGGCCTTTTTCAGAACGGGGAGCTCCCATGACAAATTTATCTTCAACCACAAAAAGTTTGAGTTTGATACCTGCCTGGTTGGTATATTCCCGGGGTGCTTCCTGCAGTCGCGCCTGGTTTTCAGTAAGCAGTACGACAGATACCTGTTGAACTTTGCCTCCCTGCGGCCTGACCGTTTTGGTAACGGAGCGATATCCGGACTTTCTGAAAGTGATTTCATGAGCTATAGCCCGAAGGGTCAGGCTCAATGGGCTTTCGCCGTAATGTTTGCCGCCAATCAAAACGGTTGCCTGAGGTGAGGAAGTTAGTTCAACTTCGCCCACTTCTTCTTTGAGATGAAAAGAAAGTCGTTTTTCTTCATCTGCAGCGAGCTGAACAGTTGCTGTTGCCGGATAATATCCTGCCTTCATATAAGTCAGACGATGTTCGACAGAAGCATCCAGGAGCAGGGTTTCTTGTGCAGATTGATGATCCTTTATTCCGTTGACCAGAAGAGTTCCACTGTCTGGTTTCAGATCGAGATACACTTTTGCTTTTTTGAGTTCGAGTTGATAATTACGGCTCACTTGCGAATTATCACGCGTAATTTCTATGGCTTCTACCGTATCACTGTAGTTTTCGGCTGCGAGCCGCAGATTATATCGACCACCATTGACTTCAAATTGCAATGGAGTCTCCCCGACTTTTTTTTCTTCTACAAAAACAGCAGCTCCAGCAGGTTTTGACGAAATATCCAGCATCCCCCTCACAGGCTGCAAAGATACCGGCAGCTGTGTATGTTGCCGACGCTTTATCTCAATATCCATCTCTTTTAGTTCGAAAAAAGGATTATCAATAGAGACGGTATAATGTCCGGCTTCGAGTTCAAGACCCAGTTTATCCGAATAAGCGGCCTCACGTCCGTTGATTCGCCAAACAGTCTTTTTCAGATATTCACTCTCACCCGAGAGCTCGATGGTAAGACGCCCCGGTAATTCAATTAATTCCAGTGGAATGACTTTGCCGAGATGAGTTTTATCGATAGTCTTTTCCGCAACTCTAAAACCGGGGGCAGAGGCGGTAATGACAATATTGCCCGCAAGGGAATAGACAGTATCACTTATACCGAATCCAAGCCCTTCAGTGACACTTATATCTGCCTGCTCTTTAGCCTCAACCGGCAGAATATTTATACGGGTCCCGCGTGAGATAACAACCAGCACAGCCACCAGAAGAAGGATAATTGGTACAGCGATACCAGCAGCGAGGTGATAGCGTTTCTGCCGCCTCCTCGCTTCCTCCAGTTTTTCCTTAAATTGGCTCATCGCAAATTACATGCACGCTTAAATGATCCTGATCATATGGAATAAAGGCCTGCACCAGCTTCGACTTAAAACCTTTCCGCGCTCCTTCAAAAGTATACTTTCCAGGATTCAGTTGTATTACTTTCTGAGAAACAACGCCAATCTTCCCTACACTGCGAACTGACACAAATGTCTGGTTGTCTGAGATGACAGTCACCGGGACAAAGCGGTTAGTCTGCTGAATCAATTCACGTAATTTATTAGCCTGACTTTTTATGGAAAAACTATGATCCGAAACTCTCTCCGCCAGCACCAATGCTTTTTCAGCTTCTTGACGAACTTCTTTGTGAGTAAGCCGATAGGGATTGTAAATGTACTGGCTGAAACGCGCCTGAAGTTCAACAATCTGCTCGGCACGTTTGAGTCCTTCAATCGCGGTCTTGTTCTTTGGAGCGTCTTGTAATATTTTGGAATAATATTTTTTTGCCTGCTGCCAATCATCCTGCCGGACTGCTTTCACTGCCAGCTTTTCAGCGTCTTGTACTCTAAACGATTTTTCGAGGGTTACTACCTGATCTAAAAGCACCGGAAGTTCCGGCCGTTCTGAATCCACGTTTTTAGCTTCCTGGTAATGATGCCTGGCTTTTTGTGGCTGATTATTTTCAATACTCATAAAGCCCGAAGAGATATGTGCATCGAATTTTTGCTTTTTGATGCGCTCTTTCAGCTCCTTCAGTCGAGCAGCTATATTTTCACGTTCCGGTGCCAGCTTCAAAACCTGCTGCAGAAAATCATATTCCTTTTGCTGATCTTTTTCGGCACGGGCCGCCTTTGCTCCGTCTAACAGGGGCAAGAGGGTGGACAGCTGCTCAACTTTCTGTTGAAGTGCAGAAGCTTCAGGAGATTGCGATGATACCCTTAAAACTTTCTCAAGATGAAGCTTTGCCTCATCGTATTGATCTTCGGCCAGGTAAGCCTTGGCTTTCTTCATGTTTTCTCTGAAGATATCATCCGCTTCCTGCAAAATGTCTGCTGTTTTGGTTTTCAAGGATTGAATATTCGCCAAAGCGTTGAG
>JBARUR010000146.1:0-2665 GCA_049645845.1 Desulforhopalus sp.
GTGGTTTTAAAAAGAATGCTTACAACTCATGCAGAGACAGGCACTGTCCGAAATGCCAGACACTTGTGAAGGAAAAGTGGCTGGATGCTAGGAAGTCTGAACTGCTGCCCTGTCCATATTTTCATAATGTGTTTACTCTGCCCCATGAGCTCAACCCTCTCATTTTAAGCAATAAGAAAATTATGTTGGCAATGTTATTTGGTGCCGCGAAAGAAACTCTCCAGGTTTTCGCCAGCGACCCACAATGGCGACTTGTTGGGCAGCTTGGCTTTATTTCGGTTCTGCACACATGGAACCAGAAACTGATGGATCACTTCCATTTACATTGCATTATCCCAGCAGGTGTACTTACATTTGATAAGACAAAATGGGTTGCTGCCAGGGACAAGTATCTCTTCAGAGTGGAATCTTTGGCTAAAGAATTCAGGAAAAGGTATCTGTCTAAACTCGAAAAAGCCTATGCCCAAGAAAAACTATGTTTCAATGGAAGAGCTTCTGACTTTGCCGACAAAATGGTGTTCGTTCAGATGATCAATGCATTAAAAGAAAAGCAATGGATCACCTACTCAAAACAGCCATTTGGTGGACCCGAGCAAGTGCTCGAATATCTCGGTCGCTATACACATCGGGTGGCGATAACAAATAACCGGATTTTATCTATCGAAGGTGGTGAAGTCTCGTTCAAATATCGTGATCGTAGTGATGAAAATAAAGTCAAAGCCCTTACTCTCAACGTAACAGAGTTCATTCGGCGTTATCTCCTACATATTTTGCCACGTGGGTTTATGAAAATCCGCTACTTTGGCTTTCTTGGCCATGCAAACAAAAAGGTGAGTATTCCTTTGCTTCGGTTATTGATAGATCCAGAGGCAAAAATTGCTGTAAAATTGGCAGAGACTGTACAGGAGATGATGGTGCGATTGACAGGAGTTGATTTGTCTCTCTGCCCTGAGTGCGGTAAAGGAAAAATGATTTACATTGAGGACTTACCCAACCTATTGAGAGATACGTCCTGACTGTTGATCCGTTTATGACTTAAAGCTTTACCGAAAATTCGAATTTTATTTTACTCAGGAGAGGTGCGCCTATTTCTGGTTAAAAAACCTTCGAAATTAATCTGCTTAATGGCTCAAAAATAAAAACATGAATATTTTCTCCAAAATTCATCAAATTGTCGAAGAACGTAGATTCTTTGAGTTATTTTCTTTTCGAAATACTATCATTTTGCAAACTGTCGCCCCCTCTCGGCCATTCATTAAATCCCCATAGAAGAAATTTTAACGCTCCCAGGTGCTCCGCAGTTCAGTTCTAGGGTTTTATCAATAATTGCGGGAGATTAATCTGGTCAACAGTGGTAGGGCAGAATTTTGTTCTTTGACTTGCTGTTGAGGTATAGCTAAGCCGCAACAATTGATAAAACCTATTCTTAAAAGGCGTTTAACAAATCGTTCCTGCGGACCCGCAAACAGCGCGGGTCCGCAGAACTACACGTTATCTTTTCTGATCACATCGGGGTGAGTGTCAGGCAGCGTGCAAGATTCTAACTGAAACACAACACGATTTGTCGAATCGCTGGCCGCACAGCTAAGAAAGTAGTATCAACGCCGACGATGGTCAGAAATGGAGCAATTGTCTTGGTTGATTCTCTGTAAGCATCTCTTACAATATGGAGATTTCTATGTGTTAGGTTTTTGCTGTATAGAGAACAGAAGATACAGGAGACCATTCAGCCTGCTACGCTGGCCAATAGTTTAGTCCTACCAGTGCGAATCTTAAATGTCATAGAGGAGTCTAGCCGTCATCACCGCCTTACCCTACCGAACCACCTCAACTACTTGGGGTAATCTTAATATACTCCAGTAAATCACAAACAGCACTTTGTACAGACCGGACATTAAATATGCCTAGAGCGTAAACCACTCACTTTGGCTTCCAAGGTAAACCGGCTGTTGCACGGTAACAACACGACTCTTGAATTCAATTTGTCTCTTCACATTTTATGGCGTTATAGTATATTGACTTCTCATTTCATTTGTTAAATCAACCCTTATCCATTCCGTACTCTCAAGCTCATGAAAAATATCCTCACCTACTTGTCAATACTACTCTTGTCAATCACGCTACTTTGTTCCACATCTACCGCCCAGAAAACGAGAAGCGGGAAAGACAATGAAGTCGTCACAACATATGTCAAAGCTGTCGACCTTATTCAGGTCGGTAATTTTCAGGAGTTGGAAGAAATCATTAACAAGATCGCCGACTCAAAGGTCTTAACGGCCGACGGTAGGCGAAAGTTGGAAGAGCTCTATACAGAACTTATGGAAATGGATGAAGTTCTGCTTGATCGTTGGATAACTGGCACTCCCAATTCTGCTCATCCTTATATCGTACGCGGGAAATTCAACTTGAGATCGGCCCAGCAGAAGTTGATAGAGGCCGGGCAGTACACCTTTCGCCAACCAAAGGGCGACATAAAGTTGCTCCTCAGAAAAGCTCAAGCAGACCTTGAAAAGGCAGGCCAGTTGGACCCGACCAATGCAGCCCCCCCGTCGGAATTGGTTGCAATAGCAATGTACAGAGGTTACCCATCTCATCTCATGAATCAGTGGTTCTCTGACGCAGTAGAAGCAGATCCGTTTTGGCTTGGCTCGTACCGGAATAAGCT
>JBARUR010000147.1:0-14308 GCA_049645845.1 Desulforhopalus sp.
AGGACCAGCGGAAGGTTGACGATCCCTTCGAGAAAAGCTTTGCCCCGTATATTGGTTATAGCCAGCAGGTAAGCAACTGCAAAACCAATCGGCAGTGTAACTATCGTTGCAGCTACAGCCACCTGCAGAGACAGCCTAATTGCCACATAATCATCCGGGGTAAGTGTTAACATATTCCGTACCTGCTCTCTTATATGAGGTGATTCTTTAACGGTTCGGCTCAAAACCGTATTTTGCTAAGATAGCTATTGCTTCAGGACTGCTCATGTATTCATAAAAAGCTTTTGCCTGCTCATTTTTGGCCCCTTCAACAGTCAGAGCCACTGGATATGAAACCCGGTCGTATAAATCCGCAGGAACAATAAAAAGGATCTGGGCGTGTCTGGCGAGAAGACCATCGGTTTTGTAGACAAATGCTCCATCCACCTCACCCCGGTCGGCATAGATCAGGGTCTGGCGAACATCCTTGGCCATGATCAGTTTTTTTTCCTGCTCAAGTGTGGCATAGACGCCTGCTCCTTCCATAGCCTGTTTGGCGTACTGGCCGGCCGGAACGCTTTTCGGATTGCCGAGGGCGATACGTTCAAGTCCGGTCAGGCTTTCCATGGATAATTCGTTTGATTTTCTTTCACCGACAAACACCAGTTGGTTATAGGCAAAAATGCGATCAGTGCCTGCGGCAATCAGCTGTTTTTCGGCAAGATATTTCATCCACTTGGGATTTGCCGAGACAAAGATATCTGCCGGAGCTCCCTGTTCAATCTGCTTGGCTATACTGCCGGACGAGGCAAAGTTTGACTGAAATTCTGCAGCCGGGTGGCTTTCCGTAAAACCTGCCATCATCTCCCTGAAGGCATCGGTCATGCTCGCGGCGACCGACAAATGGATTGTTTGAGCCTGTACGGCGACAACGGAACAAATCTGAAATAGCAAAACGGTAAGGAATAATTTCAATTTCACTGGCAACTCCTTAGTTTAATTTCATTTATTTTTTATCTTCCTGGCTTTTTATAGAGCGGTCGCCAGGAGGATATCAGACGCTTTAATGATCGCCGATATTTCTTTGCCGACAGCAAGTCCTAACCGTTTAACGCTTGATGAGGTGATAATCGAAGTGACGGTGCTTCCTCCTGGCAGATCGATGGTGACCTCATCATTGACGGCACCCGGAAGGATACTGCCAATTGTGCCGGTAAGAATATTACGCGCCGATATTGCTTCCGGATCGATTTCACTGCCGAGAAGCACGTTGGAAGCCTTCACAATCGCCATCGCCTCCTTGCCCTGTTCAAGTTCAAGGCGCCTGACTGAGTTCTCGGTAATCACCGAGCTGATTTTGTCACCGCCTTTCAGTTTAATATTCACCACACTGTTGACCACTCCCTTGTCAATACTCTCAACCTGTCCAAGCCAGACATTTCGCGCACTGAGTTTCATTTCTATCCTCCTGAGTGTTTTTAATGTTTCCAGAGCTTCCTGGGGATCATCCGCAAAGAACTGCATGAATTGGGAAAACTCTTTTTGCAGCAGATCTATATGCCTGAGCAGTTTTTTCCCTTCCTCAGTTAAAATCGATCCACCACCGCCACTGCCTCCCGTCCGCTTGACCACCAAAGGATAGGGAAGCAAGTTATTGATTTGGTCAAGCTTCTGCCAGGCGGTTTTATACTGAAGGCCGATCGATTGAGCAGCGGCGTTGATCGATCCGGTCCGTTCGAGGGCTTGTAAAAGTAAAATCGCCGGTTTATCGGCTGACCAGCCCATAATCTTAAAAATGATGCTCTCCGACTCCCTGAATTGCTTTATCATGTGCCCGCTCCCTAATAGTGGGGGTTTTCAATATTTTTCTCAGTGCAACAAATCGTCACCGTTGTGATTATTTGACATAACGATTAGTAAACAAAGACAAGCATTGCAATACAAAATATGGGCCAAACATGTTTTAATTATACAACAACGAAAAACAAGGTCAGGTAATTAGTTGATTTTATGGTCTATATTATTAGTTATTCAGAAGGCAGGACATAACAAACAAGATATTTTCATCTCATCAAGATGAAAATATATGTAACAATATGGTGGCAACACAACACATCCCGACAAAATCGTCAGTTCATCACCCTTTCCAACAAAAAACCAATGTTCAAATTTTGTTGCAACGATGCAAATGAAGAATTTTTCCGACGCCATCAGATCATGTTTCTTTCAACAGTGCATTGCGCATCCAGCGGACAACTCCGGCGAGATAGCCTTTTTCGTTTCCACTGACATCTTTTTCCAGCCACCCCATCTCGGAGAAGAGCGAAAGATTCCAAAGAGATCCGCCAAGACCTTCATGCAGCAGAGCCATCTCCGCCTGCTGAATTGTGAGAATATCGAGGGTTTCCGCCTCCCTGGTGAAAAAAGTGACATTGCCGTCCTGGGATGCGACGATGGATATTGCCCCGGGCTGGTCAAAAGCAAACTGGGCCGCCGAAATATGACGGGTGCCGCCCAGACTGGAAAAAGGCCGGGTAACAATATTGTGTCCTTCAAAAGGCTCTATGACACTAAGATTGGTGGCGATAGTCCTGGTGTCGATGGTTTCAATCTTGGCTCCGAAACAGTATACATAGCGATCAAAGGTCATTACCAGCGCACCATCGACCGTCGTCAGCCTGGCAATCCTGGTGCACTGCTGCTGTACCTGCTGCCAGTTTCTCAGCCAGTCCTTTTTCAAGGTTAGGTTCATATCCCTTACAATACGTTCTAAATTTTCAGTATCCGCCAGTTCGGTCCGTGAAGGGGTTGACAGCATAGCATCCGCATCAAGAAAACTGGCTCCACCGGTATAGCGGATCGGAGATTGGATCGACTTTTTCCAGTTCATGTCTTCCGGTACGACCAACACGGTACCGCCGCGCCCATGCATACGCATCTGCTGGGCGATCTTCAGAATGGCATTGTAACGAAACAGATTGAGCAGGGAAATATCGGTTTTATGGGCTTGAGCGGCAATCTTCGGCATGATGGAGTGGAGAAAACTCCGTGAATCAATAAAGACTGCTCGGTTCGCGCTGAGTGCGGCGATGGTCCGGCCGCTGTACATGATAAGGATTCGCCCCGGCCCGAGAATTTTGATGAGGAGATCCGGGGTGATAGCGGTCTCATAGTAAATAGTGGTAAAACCCCAAATCTTCAGCTGTCCCGACTCATCAGGCCATACGCCTATGTCCGCCTGGGGAATTTCCAGGGCAGGTCCCAGCTTGACAATCGTTCCGGCTGTCAGATCAAGATGAGTATCAAAACGAAAGGAGTCGGTAGTATGGTCGGGCTGCCGAAGAAGCAGGGAAGCTGTGACCGAATACCCCTCCTCTGTGGCGTAGCTCGCCCAATGGGCGACATTGATCAGTTCGGCAAGGTGTTCAGGAGACGGCGCATTGCTGCCTTTCAGGAAAACATCGCTCAGGGCTTCACTCGATACGCTAATTTCTTTTGATCGGATTCGCTCCGAAAGCTCCTGAACAAACTGATAATTGAGCTGAAATGCCGGGTTTTGCATAATATGATGTTTCTTAGGGTGTTCTGAATTTTATTAATGCGAAAAGTCGGGTATCTTTTTGATATCCACCAGAGGGATGTAAACATCTGTCCATCCGGAATTCGATTGGTATTAAAGTGATAAGTACTTCCAGTCCAGAAAGTCCACGAAACCAATACTCTCTGCCAGGGAGGCCTTTTCAGTTGTTTTCGAACAATATACCTGATAATCTCGTGAGCCGTAAGACCAATATTATTTTGAGCTCTCCAGAAATTTTTCTATTAATGGCAGAAATGCATATGGTCAAACAATCTTTGATCATTTTTTGTTACGCTGTTTCCTAAGCACCTAATAATGAATCCCCAGTAATTTTACATTAATCCGGGGTTAGACAATCTATGGAGGATACCCTTTGCCTTTTGATGTCATCTTACTGCTCGTTATTATATCTGGTGCCTTAGTCCTTTTTATAGGTGGCTGGCTGCGTGTCGATCTGGTTGGACTGCTGGTATTATCGGCTCTCTCCCTCACAGGTTTAATAACTGCCCAAGAGGCATTATCCGGCTTCAGCAGTCCCGCCGTGGTCACAGTCTGGGCCTTATTTATTCTCTCTGCAGGACTCACACGAACAGGTATCGCCCACCAGCTTGGACAGCCGCTGCAAAGATTCGCCAACGACAGCGAAGTCAAACTGATGGTCGTGCTCATGGTTTCCGCCAGTATATTGTCGGCTCTCATCAACACTGTTACAGTTGCGGCAATTTTACTACCATCGACTATGGAACTGGCACGTCGCAGTGGAAGGCCCCCCTCCCGCCTGCTTATGCCGCTGGCACTTGGCTGTCTTTTGGGTGGTCCATTCACCGGCATCTCAACCCCGCCAAACATTTTAGTGACCGATGCAATCCGCAATGCAGGGCTTGAACCTTTCGCCATTTTTGACTTTACTCCTATTACTGCTGCGATAGTTGCCTCCGGCATTCTCTTTATGGTGCTTTTTGGTAGACGGCTTCTTCCCACAAATCGTTCCAGTGACGCAACCGGAGGAAGCGGTGCTATTGGGACTTCCTACCAGTTCAACACCCATATTTTCACTACCCGAATCCCTCCCGGGTCGCCGCTCGACGGCAGGACGATTGCCGAAAGCAGGCTAGGTTCCGCTCTCTATATGACGGTCCTGGCATTAAAAAGAAAAGGAGTGCTGATGCTTGCTCCCCGACCGGACGACATACTGCTGACAGGAGATACTCTCATCGCCCATGGCAGTCCGGAGCATTTGCAACGGTATCACGCAAGTCAGCATCTTCAGTTGGAGTCATCGGATCTTGTTCGGGGACAACTCCGGGAATCTCTGCTTATGGCCACAGGATATATCACCGAAGAATCACCGCTTGTCGGTTCTACACTGGCAGAGAGTGGTTTAAGGCGGGAACATCGTGTTCATGTATTAAAGCTCCACGGCCAAACAGATGAAGAAATCAAAGACCTGAGACGACATCAACTTGTGGCCGGGGATCGACTGCTGCTGCAGGGTGAACGGGAGGCGCTGGAATCTTTGACCAATCAAAACCTCATTTCAGAACTGCACTTCTCGACCGAAGAAGAGCAAAAAACGCTGGCGGGTAACCGGGCCGAACTTTTACCGATACGGGTTCCACAGGGTTCGGTACTGGCAGAACACAATCTGGTTGAAAGCCGCCTGGGCAATGCTTTCGGGTTAACCGTAGTTTGTCTTATACGTGGTGAACAGGTGCTGTGCATGCCTTCACCGGAGGAAATAGTAAAGGCCGATGATCTGCTCATCCTGCAGGGTGCTCCCCGCGATCTTGAGATTCTTGAAGGTCTTCAGCAACTTGCAATTAATGAGCAATCCTCCAGCCTAGTGGCCGAACTGGAGTCACAGCAGATTGGGGTAACGGAAGTCCTGCTCTCTCCACGAACCACTTTGGCTGGAAAAAACCTGGCCGACCTGCTCTTTCGCGATCGATATGGTATCAGTGTACTAGCGATCTGGCGCAAGGGTTCAGCCTATCGATCGGGACTGCAGGACATGTCTTTACAATTCGGAGATGCCCTGCTGGTCTATGGACAACGCCGTAAACTTGAGGCGTTGTCCCGTGATCCGGATTTTATTGTGCTTGATGAAGCCGCCGCACGCGCGCCGAGACTGGAAAAAGCTCAAATTTCGGTTGTCATTATGGTGGCAGTGATCCTGAGTGCTATCCTCGGCCTTGTTCCAATCTCAATTGCTGCTCTGACCGGGGCTTCCTTAATGGTGCTTTTCAAATGCATAAGTATGGAGGAGGCATATCGAGCAATTGAATGGAAAGTTGTCTTCCTTATCGCCAGTATGTTGCCCCTTGGAGCTGCTCTCGAAAACTCAGGGGCAGCACAGATGGGTGCCACTGCCCTGGTCACTGCTGTAGGCGATCTCGGCCCTCGATGGGTTGTTGCCGCACTCTTTACTGTAACTGTGCTGGGCACCCAGATCATCCCCACAGCGGCACTGGTGGTGTTAATGGCTCCGATAGCACTCAGTACCGCCGCCTCACTGGGCATCTCTCCGCATCTTCTGATGATGACTGTCGCCATCTCGGCTTCTTCGAGCTTTGCCAGTCCGCTCTCCCACCCAGCTCATCTTCTCGTCATGGGTCCAGGAGGCTATCGTTTTATTGACTATATGAAGGTCGGTGTGCCTATTACGATTATTGCCCTGCTCGTCTCAGTCGGGTTGCTGCCCATTCTCTGGCCGCCTTATTGATTTTTAGTCTTCCGGCAGCCGCACAATAAAAACAGGAACACGGGATCGCCTCATAACCTGTTCGGCTTTACTTCCCGTTATCGAACCAACGGGTGATGAGCTGCCACTGCTCCCCATGACAATGAGATCACAGTTGCGCTCGTTTACTTGACGGAGGATCTCCTCGGCAGGTTTTCCATGTGCAATGACAATTTCATCGGCTGATTCAGAAACTTTTCCTTCCACTGGAAACTGGTCCTGCACTTGACGCGTCAAGTCATGATGCCGAATTTTTCCAGTCAGTGTTTCCCGGGTCTGCCGATAATGAGAGGATTTGATTTCCTCCCATTTTTCTGTCTGAATATATCCGCTGATATGCCCATCGAGATCTCTCTGTTCTTCAGGAAGCACGTGCAGAAGAGTAATTTTCGCATAGTAACGATTGGCGAGACTCACAGCATAGGCAAAGACATATTTGGCATTCTCGGATAGATCGGTAGGAAACAGGATGTTGGTTATTTTTATATTAGGTATGTTCATTTTTTCCTCGTTAAAAATGGATGAAGCAGGATTACGGTAGTAGAATCATGCTTCCCGTAGTCTTTCTTGATTCAAGGTCTTTATGGGCCTGTGCAGCATCTTTTAGGGCGTACTCCTGCATAATATTAATTTTCACAACTCCGGCTGTAACCACATCAAAAAGGTCCTGCGCATGAGCAACAAGATCTTCTCTTTTGGCCGTATATTGCATCAGACTGGGCCTGGTCAGAAAAAGAGAACCTTTTGCTCCCAAAACTCCAATATTGAATGGTTCAACCGGACCGGAAGACTGGCCGAAGGAGACCATGGTTCCGAGAGGCCGCAAACAATCCAGGGATTTCATAAAAGTAGCCTGCCCGACTGAGTCATAGACGACATCGACGCCCTGCCCTTTGGTAATATCCTTTACCGCAGCCGCAAAATCCTCTTCCCGATACAACACAGTGTGTGTACAGCCGTTTTTTTTGGCAATTTCGGCTTTTTCCCTGCTGCCGACTGTGCCGATTGTCGTTGCACCAATATGTCTGGCCCATTGGCAGAGGATAGAGCCTACGCCTCCGGAGGCAGCATGAACAAGAAGAGTACTTCCCGGTTGAACATTATAACAGCCTTTTAATAAGTAACGTGCCGTCATTCCCTGCAGCATCATAGCGGCCGCATCATGGGTGGAGACAGCCTCGGGAAGTTTTACCAATCTGTGCGCAGGTATACAACGCATTTCAGAATAAGCGCCAGGAGGACCACCGGCGTAAGCCACTCTCTCTCCTTTGACAAATTCAGTAACACCTTCTCCGACCATATCCACCTTCCCTGCCCCTTCAAGGCCAATCACAGCCGGAAAAGATGGCAGTGGATATAAGCCGGTACGGTGATAGACATCTATAAAATTGAGACCGATGGCCTCGTGAATAATTCTTACCTCACCTTGACCTGGTCTACCCGAATCATACTCTTCCCAGGACATGACCTCCGGACCTCCGGTTTTATGAATTCTTATTGCATACGTCATTTTGTGCCTCCTGAATCTTTTATCTTATGACACGGAACAGACTTTTATTCACCAACGAAGAAAATAGTCATGAGTTGAAAGAGCGCTAACATTAATTATCTGCCCCCAGCCTTTTGAAGCTACTACAACAAAATCCTACAAAATGGGCAACCACCTTCATTTTTGTAGCCTTCGATACAGGTACTTCGCGTACCGACTGCTAATTGGTTTCTTCAGATAATCAACTGTATTTACAATATTTTTTTTGCCGAATCAACAACTGGCACATCAATTGCTCAAAGGAACGTAACAAAAAGATCAACCTCTTTTGGCTACTAAAGGACGGCAACTTATGAGCACAGCACCTCTTTTACAGGACAGATCGAAACAAATTCACAGGAAGGGTTCCGCCCCTTTTGAAATCGACTGCAACAAAGACAGCCTTGCCGGCGCAGTCAGCCAGCGAGCCTGTGTTTTTTGCGGCTCGCGGGTGGTTCTTTACCCCATCGCCGATGCCCTCCATCTAGTTCATGGCCCGATAGGCTGCGCGGTCTACACCTGGGATATTCGCGGGGCACTCTCATCCGGCCCCGAACTGCACCGACTCTCTTTTTCTACAGACCTGCAGGAGCTGGATGTGGTCTTCGGTGGCGAGAAAAAACTTACCAAGGCCCTGGATGAGCTGATCGACCTGCACAAACCCAAGGCCGCCTTTGTCTATTCAACCTGCATAGTCGGCCTGATTGGTGATGATCTGGAGGCAGTCTGTAAAAAAGCAACGGAAGAAAAAGGAATACCGGTGCTGCCGGTACAGTCGGAAGGTTTTAAAAAAGGCAACAAGCGTGCGGGATATGAAGCCGCCTGTAATGCCATGGCCCGTTTGGTCGGCATGGGTGATATCAGTAATATTTCCAAACATTCCATCAACATTCTCGGAGATTTCAATCTGGCCGGTGAAATCTGGCTGATCCGCGAATACTTCCAGCGTATCGGCGTTGAAGTGGTCGCCAACATTACCGGTGACGGACGGGTGGCAGATATTCAGCGGTGCCACGGAGCTGCCCTCAATGTGGTCCAGTGTTCGGGGGCAACCATGGATCTGGCTAACATGCTGAAGGATGGTTACGGCATCCCCTCCATCCGTGTTTCCTATTTTGGCATTGAAGATATGGCTGAAGCGCTCTATTCCGTAGCCCGTTATTTTGATGAGCCGGAAATGTTGGAAAAAGCTCGTCAGGTGGTGAAGGAAGAACTCGTCACATTGCTGCCGGAGCTGGCCAAATATAAAAAAGCACTCACCGGCAAAAAAGCTGCCATTTATGTCGGCGGCGCTTTCAAGGCATTTTCCCTGGTCAAGGCATTCCGGCTAATTGGCATGGATGTGGTCATGGTCGGCTCCCAGACCGGCACCAAAGAGGATTATATCGAGCTTGAAGAAATAACCGACGAGGGCTGCATCATCGTTGACGACTCCAATCCGCTCGAACTCTCCTCCTTTTTAAAAGAAAAAGATGTCGACCTTTTTGTTGGAGGGGTCAAGGAACGACCTATTGCCTATAAACTCGGCGTTGCCTTCTGTGACCACAATCACGAACGGAAAGAGATGCTGGCCGGTTTTCAGGGCATGTTGAATTTTGCCCGCGAAGTATACGGTTCGGTAATGAGTCCAGTTTGGAAATTTGTCCCACGAAGAACCAAGGAGTAACAGCCATGACCAAGATGCCAAGTTATACCGCTACCACCAATGCCTGTAAACTTTGTAAACCTCTTGGTGCATCGCTTGCATTTCGAGGAATCGAAAGCTGCGTGCCTTTCCTGCATGGTTCCCAGGGATGCGCCACGTATATGCGGCGTTACATTATCAGCCATTTCAATGAACCAATCGATATCGCCTCGTCGTCACTCGGTGAAAAACAGGCCATTTATGGGGGAGGATCGAACCTGAAACTCGGCCTTAAAAATGTCACGGCCAAATATGTTCCAAAAGTTATCGGAGTGGCAACCACCTGCCTGACGGAAACCATTGGCGATAATGTGCCAATGATTCTTTCGGAATATCATAAAGAATTCGGCACCGCCGATTCTCCCCTGGTGGTCCATGTGTCGACTCCAAGCTTTTCCGGCACCCATATGGAAGGTTTTACTGCAGCTGTAAAGGAAATTGTCGAGCAGCTTGCAACCGAAGCAGAACCAAATGAGTCTATCAATCTTTTAAGTGGATTTATCTCGACCGCCGATATCAGGTATCTCCGTGAAGTGTGCGACGATTTCGGGCTCGATACAACAATTCTTCCCGATTACTCGGATACTCTCGATGGCCAGGCGTTAAACGATTATCCTCTCATCCCAGAGGGCGGAACGCCGCTTGCCTCCATCAGGACCATGGGCGGCGCCAGAGCTACCATTGAACTCGGTTCAACTCTTCCTGCTGAAACCGGCGGCAAGGTGCTTGAACAAAAATTCGGAACCAGGCTCTACCGAGAAGGACTGCCAATCGGCATAAGGGCAACAGATGCGCTGTTTGAACTCCTTGCCGAATTGAGCGGCAAAGAAGTTCCTGTTCGCCATACTGCAGCCCGTGGCAGATTGATCGACAGCATGGTCGACGGGCACAAGTACATTTTCGACAAAAAAGCAGTTGTTTATGGAGAAGAAGATTTAGTCGTCGGCATGACTTCCTTTCTCGCTGAAATCGGTATCAACACGGTACTCTGCGCCTCCGGCGGGAAAAGCGGCAAATTTGAATCAAGTATTGCTGCTGCACTTGAGGGAATGGATTGCGAGCTGCCCGTGGTGAAAGAAGATGTCGATTTTTATGATATCGAACATATGGCCAAAGAGCTGAAGGTCGATTTGGTCATCGGCCACTCAAAAGGCTACACCTTTGCCAGAAAGGAGAATCTACCCCTGATCCGAATTGGTTTTCCCATCCATGACCGTGTCGGCGGACAACGGATTCTACACCTCGGCTACCACGGAGCACAAGCGCTGTTTGATCTCATAACCAATACGATCATCGACAAGAAGCAAAGCGACTCTCCCGTCGGCTACAGCTATATGTGATGCCGTCGTAAAAACTCATTGATTCATTGTGTAACGGTCTTCAATCTATTTACCGCAAGGACTTATTATGAAAGATTCAGGAAAAAAAGATTTCCGAAGCCATCCCTGCTTTAACGCCGATGCGAAAGGAAAATTCGGCAGAGTGCATTTGCCGGTTGCCCCAAAATGCAATATTAAGTGCAATTTCTGCGATCGTAAATATGACTGCGTCAACGAGTCACGACCAGGGGTTACCAGCACAATACTTTCTCCCGAGCAGGCCGGTGTATATATGCAGCGGGTCCTTGAAAAAGAACCGAGGATAAGCGTGGCCGGGATAGCCGGTCCCGGCGATCCTTTTGCCAATGGGCCGGAAACCATAGCCACCATGCGCACCATCAGGAAAAATCATCCGCAGACACTGCTTTGTGTCTCTTCGAATGGTATGGGTATCGGGCCTTATATTGAAGCATTAGCCGAAATCGAAGTCTCGCATGTGACCATCACCGTTTGTGCCGTTGCCCCGGAGATCGGGCAGAAAATTTACTCCTGGGTAAAAGACGGCAATGTGGTCTATCGTGGTCTGCAGGCGGCTGAACTTCTCCTGTCCCGACAACTTGCCGCGATCAGGAAACTTAAGGCACACGACATCACGGTAAAAGTCAACTGTATCGTCATTCCGGGAATTAATGACCAGCACGTTGAAGATGTCGCCAGAACCATGAAGGAACTGGGCGTAGATCTTCTAAACTGTATGGCAATGTTTCCCAATGTGAACACTCCCTTTGGCGATATAGCCCAACCGGATACGGAAATGATGGAACGGCTTCGTGCCAAAGCGGAAGAATATTTACCGCAGATGCGCCACTGTACACGCTGCCGCGCCGATGCGGTAGGTTTACTTGACGATGATCGTACCGAGGAATTCAGAAGCTGCCTGACTGCCTGTTCATCACTGAAACCAATGCCTGCCGCTATGAGACCTTACGTGGCTGTCGCGACTGAAGAAGGGATACTTATCAACCAGCATCTCGGAGAAGCAAGGACTTTTCAGATATGGGAACAGGTTGAAGATTCTTTTCGTAAGGTTGAGGATCGTTCCGGCCCGGCTGTCGGCGGCGGAATAAAACGCTGGCACCAGTTGGCGAAAATCCTTGGTGACTGCCGCGCCGTATTGGTGAGCGGTGTCGGCCAGACTCCTCTTGAAATTCTTTCCAAATCCGGAGTAAAACCGGTTGAAGCAGCTGGATTTATTGAAGAAGGCCTTCGAACGGTTTATGAAAACAAAAAAACATCATCCCTCAGGGGACGACGCAGCCCCTGTGCCGACGGCAGCTGCAGCGGATCAGGAGGAGGATGCGGTTGATACATACCTTTTACTCCTTAATGACACAAATATTTCTCAGTCATTTTGAGGTGAGAAATATTTGTGTTAGGCTAAAATATGATTATTACTATCAGTAAGCTTTTTTCTGTTCGAGAGTGAAAAACAATAAGAAGCACCTCACTAATTTTTTCAGCCAAAGGAGTACATTATGAAAGATGCTGCAAATCTGCACCTGAAGGTTCAAGATCTCTGTGACTGTTTTGCAACAAATGATCCTCTGAAAGAGATGAGCGAGTTAAAGGATGACACCGACACTGATGAAGCTGCATTAAAGTGGATCGCTCTTGCTGTTCTGCATGGAATTAACAGTAATGCCAAAGAAATCACCATATCCAACACCAAAGACAGCGGAGTAAAAGTAACTGCCGAATACAGAAAGGCCGAACTTCCCTCTCCGAGTTATGCGATAGCAAAAAAAATAGTGGCCGCAATGAGAGAAATCTCCCATATCGAAGGCGATCGTAAAGAAGAAGCAATGCTTGCCTTTGGTGTCCGCAACAACAGTTTGGATTTGAAAATAAAATCAAAGCACGAAGGAAACGACGAAAAAATCACTATAAAATTTCCGTGATATACAGGTTACTTCCTTTTTTTGCTTATCAGTGCCTTTTTCCTGAAAACCTGCAGACGATGTAAACTGGTGCCCTTTGCCGACGATTCCGATTTTATTGACTGGAATCATCGCCGATTGGCTCCAGTTTGTTCAGGTCATTATCATACATGGCTGCCAACAGTAGTTCGCCTTTATCGTCCACACGAAACTGTCCGAAACGAGCCGATTCATAGTACTCGCCAAAGCCTTCCTGAAAGAAATAGGCATTGGTTGCAAATTTTATGGCACCATTGCGTACACGATAACGCATAATAATGTCATTTTCGGAGAGTACCTGATCGGTATATATACTTTTAAATGATCCGATATTCCGATCATCCAAACTCACGACTACATAACCGTCCCTCGCAGCCACATCATGACGCCACCGGTTGTAATTTTCAGTTTTTGGCAAAGCCTTATATAATTCATCGGCCAACTGAAAACGCAGGGCCATATAATCACCCTGCATGAGAGAGCGTGGATCCACAGGGGCAAGATCAAGATAAACAATTTTACCCTCCGCCAGCTGTTTTTCTTTTCCAAAAATGGACCAGTTCACGAGAGCCAGGATGACCACCAGAGAAACAAGAGCAATTTTCCTATACATGTTCCGCCTCCTTGTTCACAGTGATAATATTCAACATCATCCAGCGTATGAAGAGTAGAACCAGCCCGACAACAAGCAAGGTCTGGGACTTGGCCAGCAGAGTGGCATCAAGTGTATAATAGTAAAAGGAAATATAAAAAAGCAGTGATATAATACCTAAACCTACTAAAACACGGTTAGCGCCCGCAAAACCCAACAACATTATCGCTATGCCAATAGTAACACCCTGAACCTTCATGGACACTACACACAAAAGAACTGTTCCCAGCAAAGCAGCTATTGAAAGACGTTCGAAAACAGGTTGCCCATAACGTTGCAGTAAATGCCAAACTACATAGAGCACAGCCATGCCGGTAATTATTTCATCGAGCCAGGGTTTATTCCACAATTCCAGTTGATTCGGGACAAATTCCCCATCCATCCAATCTATCATTCGATGATAACCGTATACTGTCGTCCCTTTAAACAACATCATGGCCAATACAAGACCATAACCAATGGCCTGTTTTGCTCTCATTTGCTTCGGATGACTGAATTCATAGAGCCAGCACAGTGCTGCCATAAACAAGACAATTCCGCCGACGGCATAATGCAACCCCCAGAAGGACAGCACCATGTTAAAAGCCAGGGCTGCAGCAAACGAAGAAAAGACACGGTGAACAAAATTGGGCATGACCAGGGTCAGGAATGTCTGCAACAGGGCCACCAACAGCCAGAACATTATCGGGTCGAGACCAGAATCATCAAAGAGAACAAACACGGCTAAAGCCTGGCCCGCCAGACTCACGGCCAGGGCCAGGTGTTCCACAAACTCATTCCTGGAGATTCGCAAGAGGGAGAACGCTCCCCCGATCATCATTCCGCCGGTGATGAGGATTACCGTACTATT
>JBARUR010000148.1:0-1696 GCA_049645845.1 Desulforhopalus sp.
ATTGCCAGTCCACCGGTTGTAGCAAGACCGATATCAAGCGTATTCAGTCCGAGCACAACAGGAGCTCCTAAACCACCGGCTCCAATCAGTGCTGCAATAACGACCATGGAAAGCGCCATCATGATTGTTTGATTCAAACCAGCCATAATGGTCGGTAAAGCCAGAGGAATCTGAACTTTAATAAGGACCTGGCTGCCTGTTGCCCCAAAAGCCAAAGCTGCTTCAACCAGTTCCGGATGAACCTGCCTGATTCCAAGGCTAGTCAGGCGAATAATCGGCGGCAGGGAAAAAACGATGGTTGCCAGGACACCGGCAACATTGCCTATAGAAAACAACATCACAATTGGTACCAGATACACAAAAGCCGGCGTTGTCTGCATAGCATCGAGGCAAGGTCGAAGAAGCGAATTGAAACGGTCGCTTCGGCCAGCCAATATGCCAAGAGGTATTCCAACAATCGTACAGAACACGACTGATGAAAAAACCATTGCCAGCGTTATCATGGTATCATCCCACATACCAAGCAGTCCGATAAAAACCATCGTGCCTACGGTATATCCGGCAAGGACAAATCCTGATACACGCCAGGCAACAACGCCGAGCAGAAGGATGATAAATACCGGATGCACGGCGAGCAAAGCATTCTCAAAACCTGAAAGAGTTACCTCTACCGGCCATTTGATCCCCTGGAAAAACCAACGATACCCTTCAACAAGCCAATCAACTAAAAAAGTTATCCAATCATCCAGGGGAATGACTTTTTCTTCAAAAGTGAACATTATTCAAAACTCCATTATATGGTTTACTATGCAGCGAGCTGTTGTTCAAAATGTGTTCCGTTATCAGCCCGATAGAGAGTTTTTAGGAATCGGTTTTTGGATACAACACCAAGATATACATTATCTTCGTTTACAACGGGAATCGGCCAGATATGAGAAGCAACCAGCGGCAGGATATCCTGAAGACTTTCCGTCGACATGACAGATTTCGCCTCCTTTAAAAAAGCATCTTCCAGCTTAATGTTAACGTTTCCTTTATCAATTGCCTCACGGAGTGAATCTGTCGACACTACACCGAAAAATCTATGTTCCGAATCAAGGACATAAGCAAATTCCTGGTCTTTAACATTGAGCATTTCGAGCGTAACCCTGGGACTGCCTTTTTGGGTATGCCAGATTACTGTGGGCTGGGTATCCCGAACAATGTCGCCAGCGGAAATTATACCGGTTGGATCTACACCACGGAAAAAGGCCCGGACGTAATCATCGGCCGGATTCTGGAGAATCTCTTCAGGAGTACCCACCTGAACAACTCGTCCTCCTTCCATGATTGCTATCCGGTCGCCTATCCGCAGAGCCTCGTCAAGATCATGGGAAATAAAGATAATGGTTCGCTCATGCCGATCCTGGAGTTTTAACAGCTCATCCTGCATTTCTGTTCTGATAAGAGGATCAAGCGCGGAAAAAGCTTCGTCCATAAGCAGGATGTCCGGATCTACTGCTAATCCTCTTGCCAGCCCGACACGCTGCTGCATCCCGCCGCTTAGCTCATTAGGATATGCATTTTCCCATCCTTCAAGACCAACCTGTTTAAGTGCATCTTTCGCCCTGCTCTCACGAGCTTCCTTATCCATTCCATCCAGTTCGAGTCCGAAGGCCGCATTCTCAAGGACTGTCTGGTGCGGCATAAGAGCAAA
>JBARUR010000149.1:0-22919 GCA_049645845.1 Desulforhopalus sp.
AGTCCTGGCTTATTTTCCCGTTTACCGGGGTTAGTGCCTTATTCCAGAAAACCTACCATAGAACAAGAAAACTGGATAATACTTTAAAATTAGAATCTTAAAGTTACCTCCAAGGCACTTATACCCCTCAAGGGGGCACTGAACTGAGTACCCGCAAAGCACGGGCACTGTAAAGAGTCCCCTACAGGGCATGGGGACCAAAAAGAGTACCTCCTTGTGGGGTGTTAGTTCTTTACTGCTCACCACAAGGCAGCACTCAAACTATTAATCAAACTATCATTACTATAACAAGGCCGGTCAGCATATGCTCACCGGCCTTTATACTTTTTTGAATCCAGTCATGTGATCCCGAATATCGTCAGGATATTTTAGCTGGTTTGCAGAGTTCTGAATCTTCAGCAGCAACCCTGCCGCAGGATTGACAGGAATATTTCATTGCGGCAATTTTTTCTTTGCACACATGGGTAGCTCCGACATCATTTGCTCCACAATATGAGCAATTAATCGTTTCAACAGTCGGATTGCAAAGATGACCGGGATCATCGGCTACAGCCCCACAACTTTTACAGGTATGAGTCATAATAAAAGCCTCCTTTAATTGGCATTAAGAGATGAAATCCATATCTTTTTTTAAATACCTCCATTTTCTCGATAAACCAGCCAAAGATGATTATCTAAAAAAAGAAATTGCTCTTACAGCAATAGAGGCATTCGTTAAAGAACTTAAGCAAACTATGGTGGTTGTCAATGTCCCCACGATCGGTACTTAATTCACTCCCTTTCTCTATGAATGTACTTGCCAGCACAAGTACTTTTCCTGCAGGTGAACTGATAGAAGGCCATCTTCGTCCATGTCCTAATCGTCCAAACTGCGTTACAAGTGACAGCTCTACAAACAGCAGTGACAACAATACAATTGCCCCAATCCTTTTTCAGAACAGTCCGGAAGATGCCTGGCAAAAAATAAAGATGATAATAGCGAGGCTCGGCGGCAATATCTGCAAAACGACATCTACATATCTCTGGGCGACGTACAGCTCCAAATTTTTCGGTTTTGTAGATGACCTGGAGCTTCGAATGGAACCAGAGGAAAAATTGATCCATATTCGTTCAGGTGCCAGAATCGGCTATTTTGATTTTAATGTGAACAGGAGAAGGGTTGAGAAAATACGAAAACTCATGGCAGAGGAGACAGAGGGTGAGCAGGGTAACCGTAAACAGGTCAAGAAGTAACAAGAAAGGTGAGTTGAAGCAACAAGATCACGTTATTCCAACCCACCGCAACAAACACTCGCACATTATTTATCACTGAGCGCTTCAAAGGTAACGAAAACTTTGACATCTTTACCCACAATTCCCAGATCGTAAAACTTACCCGTACCGACCTGGTAGGCCAGGCGGTCAATGGTGAGTTCACCATTGAAACCGATCACTTCCTTGCCTTTTACAGCCGGATGATCCTTTATACCGCCAAGAACCAGAGGCAACGTCAAATCGTAAGTTTTACCTTTGACCATGAATTTTCCAAGCACCTCGTACTTATTATTTCCTACATCAGTTATTTGGGTTGACTCAAATGTCATCAATGGAAATTTTCCTGAATCAAAAAAATCACCGGACTGAAGATGTTTATCACGCTTAGCGATATTGGTGTCAACGGAATCGGTCTTAATCTCAAAAAAGAATCTGCTTTCGGCTAAGTTAGCCGGATCAAAGTTCACTTCGCCTATAAAGTCGTTGAACTGCCCCCCCACCTTGGAAAATATATGGTCAATGAGAAAATAAAAATTGGAATGTGGTTTATCCAATTCCCAATTTCGTGCTGCCCCCAGAGCTGTTTGACCGGCCAGAATCAATGATAGAAGTATTATAGTGGCGAAAAGGGATCTTTTCATAAAATTCACCTCTGAATAATGTTGATGAAGCAGAGAACCAATCGTTTACTTCAAAAGGTTTATTGCCTTCACAGGGCATAAAAGGTATTGCTTTCAATAGCTTGTCTCAAAATCCGGAGACCAAATCCTAACCTAATAAAGTTATAAATACATTAATGAAGCCCAAATAAAAATCAAGGTTTAATGTTAAACTATTTTAAATCGATTACTTGGATAACCATTTATTTTTTTTGCTTAATACCACTTCAGACGCCACCGCTGCAAAGATGGTTAAAAGAGCTATTCTTGGCACTGTGCACTCAAATGATTCACTGACAAATAATACATGAACAACTAATAAAATGATGACCAAATAGCCGAGTGGTTTGTGAAGCATCCGCCATTTCTTATAATTAAATTTAAATTTCTCTCTATAATTTGAGGTGACAGCCATTGATAACACGATACAGAGCATTAACATCCCAACCATTTGAGGCCAGTATTTTTTCCCAAGCGGCAAATTCATCAGTCCCTCTGGTGCCAGAATAAGGGTTGCATGGGTGATAGCTAAAATCGACAAGACTATCCCATTAACACGGTGCCACCTCATAAGAGCCGCAATACCGAAAAGATTTTTTAATAGTTTTCCACGGGTTGCAAGCAATATCTGGACGAACAATAATATCGCTGCAACAACACCGGCCATTTTCCCTGCCAGCAACATGGTTTTATCTATTCCTATTTTGTACCAGAGAGTTTGGGATTCATAAACGAATGGTATGGATAGCCCCCCACTAACAACAAGGAGCAGAAATACGAGGACCAGAGTTCGATAAATCTTTAATCTGACAGTGTCAGTCCTTGGGGAGGAACCTATGATTTTCGGCATTTGCTAGAGTCTCCATTTATCCTTTTTGTCAAATATTTTTTCATCTGAAGCAAAATAAGTCCTTTTATTACCCTGTCTTGCGTGAGATTTCGATTACTTTTTAAATAAATTTATCTTCTCTATATAAGATTCAAGCGATGTTCCTGAAATCACCCTTCGTAAAAGAATAAACTCATAAAAACTTAAAATTTGGAAGGCTAAGCAAAAAATGTGTTATTGAAAATTAAGAAGCACTGTATACATTGGAAGATTATGCAGCATAAAGAAGTGTTTTTACAAATCCCATTGAATAATAAACACAAGGAAACATAGATTTAATGGAAGGAAATATTCAGCCCACAGGCGGGCTCATCCTGCGAACCCTCGCCATGCCGGCAGACACAAACCCGGATGGAGATATTTTCGGCGGTTGGATCATGTCTCAGATGGATATTGCAGGCGGCATACTCGCCCGGGAAAGAACCTGTTCAAGGGTGGTTACCGTGGCGGTTGAATCTATCACTTTCATCAAACCTGTCCAAGTCGGGGATGTGGTTTGTTGTTACGGTGAAGTGGTAAAAATAGGAACGACCTCAATTACTATCGATCTTGAAGTCTGGGTAAAACCGGCTTTCGGCAGACCCGTGGGCGAGAATCTGAAATTTCAGGTAACCAGGGCAGCGTTCACCTACGTTGCTGTTGACACTGAGGGCAAAAAACAGATAATCCCCCGAAATTGCAACTGCTAAGACAAAACCACCACATGAACATATGTGGTGTTGCCGCAGGATTTTCCTACGGTGCCGTACAGTTTACTCCATATACTGCGCGTCTTCGTTTTCCTGTCGATTAATAAAGCGAAGAATCGCCGACCAATACGCCGGATACATATCAATAGTGGCATGATCAGCCTGATCGATCAAAACGATTTCTTTTTCTTGGCCAATATGATTGATAAGATTTTCAGTTCGCTCCGGAGGAACCACCGTATCCCGACCACCGTAGATAACCAGGAGCGGACAGGTTATTCGCGCTACGTAATGTATGGAATTAAACCGATGTCTTAAAAACAAGGAGACAGGCATCCATCGATAAATTAATCTGGCGATGTTTTCGATACTGTCATAGGGCGTAATCAGGATAGCTCCCTGAACTTCTTTGTTGGCTGCGGCATAACACGCCACTCCGGAGCCAAGGCTTCTACCGATTAGGAAAATTTTCTTCGGGGAATACCTGCTGACAATATCATCAATCACTGCCAGGGAATCTGCAAAAAGCTCAGCCTCTCCGGGAGTACCACTGCTCGGACCATAACCACGATAGGCAACAAATAACGATGCGGCTTTTATATCCCTGAATTCCTCGATATTTAGAAATATATCTTCCGCATTCCCCCCATAATATATGAGCAGCTTCTCTTGAATCAACTGAGGGTTAACCAACCAACCACGCAAGATGGCGGTCTTTTGGTCGAGTTTATAATTGATGATATTATCATAGTCGTGACTATCATGTTTTGCCTTTATTGGAAGAAAAATAAAGGATTCCTGCCGGAAGTACATAAAAAGCATGTAAAACAGATACCCTGTCAGGAAAAAGATCAATATCTGAAAAATCAGCACCATCTTTTTCTCCGGCATACAGACAAGGTTTTATTTTCTGTATAGAGCATCAGCTTACCACCAGGCATGAAAATGATGGACCGGACCATGACCATGGCCCACTTTCATCGGGGCACCTGTCAACAAAGCCTGGCTGACATATTTTTTCGCTTTGCCAACAGCTTCGGGCAGATCAACGCCCCTGGCCAAAAAGGCAGCAATGGCCGAAGATACCGTGCAGCCGGTTCCATGCGAATTGACAGTGTCGATCCTTTCACTTTCAAACTCAAGGAGCTTACCGGTTTGCCCGTCAAACAGCACATCAACGCAGGTTTTACCTGTAAGATGTCCGCCTTTCAAAAAAACCGCTCGACAGCCAAGACGGCACAATTCCCTGCAGGCATCACCCATCTGGTCATGTGTCGTCACCTCAGAATCCAAAATTACCGAAGCTTCCGGCAGATTGGGAGTAACCACAGCAGCCATCGGGAGCAAGCGGGATTTCAAAGTTCTGACCGCTTCATCCATAAGCAGATGATCGCCGCTTTTAGCCACCATGACCGGATCGAGAACAATACTTCCACATTCATATTTGCTGAGTCGGTCGGCAACACAAGAGATAACCTGGGATGAGTGGAGCATACCTATTTTTATTACATCGGTGCCTATATCATCCAAAACCGCATCTATCTGCAAAGCAATACATTCGGACGGTACAGGATGAATATCGGTTACGGCAACCGTGTTCTGGGCAGTGATGGCGGTAATCACTGACATGCCGTAGCAGCCAAGAGCCGAAAAAGTCTTTAGATCGGCCTGGATACCTGCACCCCCGCCGCTATCTGATCCAGCGATCGTCAAAGCCCTGTGATAGGTTTTCATCCGTTTTTCCTTTTTAATTGTTGTGAAATCTCTTTTAAGGATCTCTCATTGACCTTGAGAGCGACTTCCATTTTATAGGCAAATCGACTATGTTTTTGAGGAATTGTTTGTAATTGAGTCGGCAAAAATACCATATCCCGAATAAAAATCACACCGTGGGTAGGTACTGTATTGCCGCAGTTCAACCAGCAAATATAAATTTTGATCCAGACAAGCAAGGATGTTTACTTATGAACAATAATTGGCTTTTATCAATTTTCCACAATAATCTTTCAGCAAACAATATGGAATTATTGGTAAACATGCTGACAGCACTCTCCGTATTTCTGACGGCAATTCTGGTTACTTTCATAGTTCGGAAAACCCTGGTGAAATTTCTTATCAATTGGATACAGAATAATAGGTACAGATGGGATGATCCGCTGGCCAAAAACCAGTTTCTGACAAACCTCACCTGGCTCATACCTGTGACAATCATTTCCCTGGCTGTGGATATTTTTCTTACCCCTGGGACTGCAGTCTACCTCTCTGCCAAGCGGCTGATAACATCCGGCTTTGTCATTGTCTCCGTCCTCAGTATTAACGCACTGCTCTCTTCGATTAATGACATACATCGCATTCTCAGAAAAAATAAGGGTTCAAGTCTACGCGGCTACACCGATGCCGGCAAAATTCTTACATACATTGTTGGGGCAATCTTTCTTATTTCAATTTTCACCGGGAAATCTCCTTGGGGAATTCTCTCTGTCCTCGGTGGCCTGACTGCTGTTACTATGTTGGTTTTCAAAGATTCGATCCTCGGCTTTGTCGCTTCAGTGCAAATAAGTTCAACCGATATGGTACGTCTTGGTGACTGGATTGAAATGAAGCAATATGGTGCCGATGGTGATGTCATTGATATGTCGATCCACTCTATTCGAGTTCAAAACTGGGACAAAACGATTACAACTATTCCTACCTATGCCCTGGTCTCCAACTCTTTTATAAACTGGCGGGGCATGTCTGAATCAGGCGGCAGAAGGATAAAACGCGCGCTTTATATAGATATGCATTCAATCCGGTTCTGTGATGAAAAGCTCTTGGACAAATTCTGCAAAAACCCTCTGATATGCGATTACATCAAAAACAAACAGCAAGAAATTGCAGCGTATAACCAGCAACATAGCTATGACCCTACCCTTGCTGTATGCGGTCGTCGTCAGACCAATGTCGGAGTTTTCCGCAACTATATTATCGCCTACTTAAAAAATAACACTCAACTTCACCAGGAAATGACCTTTCTGGTTCGGCAGCTTGCTCCGACCGACCATGGATTGCCTCTTGAAATTTATGTTTTTTCAAAAGATCAGGTTTGGGCCAACTATGAAGCGATACAGGCTGATATCTTTGATCACCTGCTGGCAGCAGCCCCCGAATTTGGATTGAGAATCTTCCAAAATCCAAGTGGGTATGACTTGCGCTGTCTGGCTCAAATAGAAGCGATGGCCTAATCCTCATATTATTCATATCAAATTAAATGTATATCAAAAACTTTCTCCACAACGAGCTGTACATCAATGAACTTGAGATTACACCAGACCAAAGATGGTGTATTTTAGGGAATAACAATTCCGGCATCGATCGGTTAATCGACCTTTTTTCAGGAAAAATCGGCAAGTTTTCCGCTGAAATATTGGACCTCCCTGAATATCCCGGTGTTCTCTCCTTCCAATTACAACAGGAAATCTACGAAGAGGAGCTGCGCAATGACGACAGCGATTTTCTGAACAGGATGGACCCCGGAACTTTGGTCTGTGAATTCCTGCCCGACTACCAGAATCATCTTCCTCTTCTCAAGGCTTTCGGCATGGATCATCTTCTTCAGTTGGGATACCGGCAGTTGAGTTCCGGCCAAAGCAGAAAGCTCCTGTTTCTGCAAAAAGTGACCAGTGGGGCAACCACATTGGTCATTCAAAATCCCTATGACGGCCTTGACCAGAAGAGTTGCCATGAACTCGACCTGGCCCTGCAGCAACTCTCAGACCGAAACATCGAACTCATCCTGTTGATCAGCAATAGAAGTGATATTCCCACCTGGTGCACTCATCTTGGTCTGATAAAAGCGGGACAACTGGAAGTGTCCGGCTTGATCGAGGAGATCCGGCCCTTACTGAAAGAACCCAAAGAATCCAGAGTTTCTCCTCCCCCCATCGTCGCAAACGATCTCCAAAACCATTCGCAAAATAAAGATGAACTTATTTACCTGAAAAATGGCTTCGCCGGTTACGGTGATAAAAAATTATTTGAAGGCCTTGATCTAACAGTATTTACCGGAGACCATACAATTATTTCCGGCCACAACGGCTGCGGGAAATCTACACTTCTGGATATCATCATCGGTGACAACCCTAAGTGTTACGCCAATGAGCTGCGAGTATTCGGAATTAGGCGAGGAACCGGCGAATCGATCTGGGATATCAAGAAACAAATGGGAATTGTCTCCCCTGCTCTTCATCGGGAACATCGCATCCCCGGCAGCGCCCTCCAGGTGGTTCTTTCCGGGCTGTACGATTCAATCGGCCTTTATACAAAGGTATGCGAAACCGAAATCAAGACAGCACGACACTGGCTGAGCTGGTTATCCCTCGAAGAAAAAAGTGACGTCCCTTTCAGGAGGCTGACTTTTGCGGAACAGCGGCTGGTGCTTATTGGTCGAGCACTCATCAAGGGCCCAAAACTGCTCATTCTTGACGAACCGACCCAGGGACTGGACGATGTTCATAGAAATAATCTTCTTGATCTTCTTGAAGAAATCGCCGACAAAAAGCTTTCAACTATTCTCTTTGTCAGCCACCGGAAAGACGAACAAAGATCAATTTTTACGACACAAATCCAACTCGACACCTATACAGCAGGCATGGTACATTGATCTAATTATTTTTTATGTACTGTATCTCTACAAAGAAAAGGATTCCGAATGGATAACGATGATCTCTTGATCAAAGGGTTTTTAGAGGAGCTTTACAGACAAACCGGCGGAGATGCCGAAAAGCAGGTTTCCATGCATGATATTGGCACAGTGGTCGGTCTCGATAAAAGCGAAGCCGGCAGCCTTGCCGAACAGCTTATTGTGCAGGGACAGCTCGAGCTGAAAACCCTTGCCGGTGGTGTCAGTATTACTCCGGAAGGCTTAGCAGTTTTGGGTATTTCTGTACCCAATTCCCCCTCCCCCGAGAATGCTCTCCAACTGGGAAATGGTCCTGTTGCCGATAACACTGACCGAGAAACCATACAACAAATCCTGGAAAAGATAAAAGAAGAGCTTTCCAAGCTGAGTCTTGAATACGATCTACTTGAAGAGATTATAATAGACCTCAAAACCATAGAGGTTTATATGCTGTCCCCAAGGCCCAAGGTAACTGTCCTGTTGGAGATATTGCGATCACTGATGAATTCTTTTGAAACAGCTCCATCATCAAAGATTGCGACTCTACTGAAATCCATCATTCGTTGAATTGTCGATGTTGAATTGACTGCTCCACTCATCTGTACTGCTCAGTTTTTTCAAAAACTGCATCTGTTCTTTTTACCTCGGTCGAAGTAGTCTACGCCCATAACAAAAACGGTGGCAGACGTTCGACTTCTTATCTTTCCGGGGTATCTATGAAAAATCTTTTCTTTTATATTATGACTGTGTTGATTTGGGGTTCAACCTGGATTGGAATCAAGCTCCAACTCGGCATCGTAGATCCTATGGTTTCAGTAGGATACAGGTTCGCGTTGGCCGCATTGCTCCTGTTGCTGTGGTGCAGGATGCGCAACCTGCCAATGCTGTTTACCCGTAAAGATCATTTGTTTATTGCTTTGCAGGGAACATTTCTTTTTTGCTTTAATTATCTGCTTTTTTACCTCGCAGAGTTGCACCTTACCAGCGGCCTCGCAGCAGTAATCTTCTCAACAATCCTGCTCATGAACATGATTAATGGATCAATTTTTCTTAAAACACCTCTGGATATCCGGGTAATTACCGGAGGTATTCTCGGATTATCAGGTATCGTGTTAGTCTTCCTGCCGGAATTAACCTCTTTTTCCTTCAGCTCAGATAAAGTGAGGGGGATACTTCTGTGTGTACTTGCCACTTATCTCGCATCCGTTGGCAATATTCTTTCGGCAAGAAACCAGAAAAACCATCTTCCGATCATTCAAACCAATGGGTTCGGCATGGCGTATGGAGCTGTTATTATGCTGGTTTTGGCATTTTTTACAGGGAAAACTTTCCAGTTTGTCCAGACGTTCGAGTATCTCGGTTCCCTTATCTACCTGTCAATTTTCGGGACTATAATCGCTTTTGGCTGTTATCTCGCTTTAATCGGCAATATAGGCGCTGATCGGGCGGCTTATGCGACTCTCCTCTTTCCCCTTGTCGCACTGGCAATCTCAACGGTCTGGGAAGGATATCAATGGACCGGCTCTGCTCTTTTCGGGGTTGGACTGATTCTTTGTGGCAATCTTCTCATGATACAGCGGAAGAGACATCAACAATCAAAAGATAGATCTCATTATTTTTTCTGGCCATGGAGCAAGAAGGTTCGGCCGCTTCAAAGTAAGCCCGCGAACCCAGCTATTTAGCATATATTTTTTTCATATGAATAGGTAGAAGGACTTAACAACAGATCGTTTTTGCAATTAATAATATCCTGAGAGGAGTTCATGAAAACTATAGGGCTGTTAGGAGGCATGAGCTGGGAGAGCACTACACATTATTATCGTTTACTCAACCAGAAAATTAATGCAAGGCTGGGTGGACTGCATTCAGCAAAAATTGCCATGGTGAGTGTTGATTTTCAACCTCTTGAAAGACTCATGCGGCAGGGCAAATGGGTTGACTGTGGAGAGCAACTTGCCCATGCAGCACAAAAGGTTGAAGCTGCAGGAGCCGATTTTCTCCTCATCTGCACCAATACTATGCATAAAGTAGCTCATGCCATAAACGAAGCAGTAAATATTCCACTCCTGCATATTGCTGACCCAACTGCGGAAAAAATCAAGTTGCAAAACATCAACACCGTCGGACTGCTCGGTACCAGCTTCACTATGGAAGAAGAATTTTACAAGGGAAGGCTCGAAAACAAGTATGGGCTTAAAGTAATTATTCCTTCTCCCGAGGACCGTCGGTTAGTTCATAATGTTATTTTCGAAGAGCTCTGCCGAGGTAAGATAAGAACCGAATCGCGAATCGCTTTTCTGGATATCATAGAGAAAATGCGTAGTCAGGGAGCAGAAGCAGTCATTGAAGGATGTACGGAAATAGATATGCTGTTGACTCAAAGACATACCGCTATCACTATGTTTGACACCACAGCTCTCCATGTCGAACAAGCGGTTTGTTTAGCGTTGGCAGAGGAACATTAAAGAAACAGGTCAACCGAATAACATTCGGTTGACCTTCCCCCCCAATTTGCCGCATCAAGACAAGATGATTAAGTATCTATTTTTACGGCAAATATTGCTTCGTCCTTAATCACTCCAGTCACCCTCACATTTTTCCCGATGAAGGCTCCTATTTCGTTTCCGATGAGAAGAAAGGTTCCTCGGTTGGTGGTGATAGCTATCCCTCTTTTTGTTTCAAGAACAAGACCTGAAAAAACACATTGTTCTCGAAGAATAAGATGACTCATTGTTTCACCATATTCTCGTGAGTCAGAGGATGTGACTCTTGCGGCCACAGCCATCATGCCAAACGCACATAAACTTGCGACAAAAAGGGTAGTAACGGTATGTTTCATAAAACCATTTTGTAAAAGAACGAGTTAAATATCCCTACTCCCATAATGTCGAGAAGGCAGACAGTTAAAAGTTAGCAAGGGATATGCCATGCAGATCATTTTCTTTATATCCAATGACTTAGGCAAATAACAAAGAGACAAGTAAGAATAAAGACCGGCAAAAAATTCACTTCCTCAAAAAATAATGCGCAAATTTTGCACAGTCGGTACACAAATGAAAAACAAGGTACTGAAAACGGAAGACATTCTCTAATAAAGAACAGAGAAAAACGCAATAACAGTATGTTAATTATTCAATCATGCATCTCAGTCAATTGGTGACAGGGAGCACATCCTTTGATAGAATCACCCCATCATCAATTTAAAGCGTTTATCCCGGATTTCTCACCAGCCGAGGTTGCCATGAGATAAGCGAGCATCGCGAGACTTCGATCCGAGAAGTGAAGCAATGAACTATATAGTTGCCTATGTTCATTGCTTCGGCGACGAAAGAGACGCGGTGAGATCGGCTGGATTTCGGTTAACATTGTGGAAATTTCAGATTTAGAAAACAGAAAGTAGTATATTGAAATTACATCATTTTAATGAAATTCACACAATGCTCATGAGAAATCCGGGTTAGAGTAACAGGGAGTATGATGGGATTGAAACTTGATGTAAAACAGAAACTTTCTCTTATCTTTTTTCTGTTTTTCCTTATTTTTTCCGGCACTGTTTTTGTTTTGTTATTTAATGTGCAGAGGATGGTTGAAGCAACAGAGAAAATTGTCATTACCAATAATAAGATAGATGAACTTACCGAGATCTTGAAAGCTAGTCTTCTCGACATGGAAGCTAATCATAAGAAGCTGAATATACTCAAAAATGACCGGTATTCGGAATATTTCAAACAAGCCCAAAAGAACTTTGAAGAATCTTTGAATCAAGCGGTACAACTATCTACCTCTTCACAGAGCGGAGGCAAGATCTGGCAGGAACTGGAATATAGTTACATGCGTCACAGAACCGGTTTGTGGGACGATAATTCTTTGTCCAAAATCGGCTCAAAATGGGTTACAGAACAGGTTACATCCACATGGATTAAAAATCTTAATCTGGCCAAACGACAAAATCAGCAAGAAATCGAGCAAGCCTTGCGTGGACTTAATGAACGAAGCAGAGTCAGTTCGAAAAATGGTCTCTATGGTTTTTTCTTAAGCGTTATTGTCGGATTTGTCGGTATCTGGTTTATAACTAAATCTTTCTTTACACCACTCAAGACACTTGCACGTGCACTAAAGCGCATTTCTGTTGATAAATTGCACCAGTCCATTACCCTGAAAGGAGGAGAGGAATTCAACGAGTTGGCTGCATCCTATAATGATATGAGCAGACAACTCAATGAAGAGGAAAATATTCGCAATGAATTTATTGCCACTTTGAGCCACGAAATCCGAACACCGCTTTCTTCTATTCGAGAATCCGTCAATATGATTATTGAAGAAGTTTTCGGGCCGGTTAACGAAAAACAACGTAAATTTCTCTCCATTGCCAGTGTAGAAATACAGCGCATCAATAAACTGCTTAATTATCTCCTTAATGTTTCAGTTCTTGAATCCGATGTCCGGAAAAAAAAATCTGCCCGTGTTAACACTAAAAATTTGATGCTAAGCAGTGCTGAGATTTTTGCTTCCTTTGCCGAAAAGAAAAATGTAACCTTAACCGTTAATGATACCAATCAGTGCCCTGATCTTTATGGAGTCAGAGAAGAGCTGCAACAGGTATTCGTCAATATAATTGGAAACGCTGTCAAATATTCTCCGGAAAGAGGGTCTGTGATGGTATCCTGGATGAAAGATAAAACAAAAAAATTTCTGCTCTTCCAAGTGTCAGACACCGGATCCGGTATAGCCGACGATGAACTCTCCCTTGTTTTTACTAAATACTACCGCACCAAGACAGTCCGAGGGCATCTTGATGGTGTTGGTTTAGGACTGGCAATCTCCAGAAAAATCGTCTCGAGTTACGGTGGAAAGATACAGGTTACTAACAATAAAGGAAGAGGATGTACATTTTCCTTTACACTTCCAACTCGGCCACAAGGATAGTATGTTTAAATGTACACAAGTCCTTTTAAATAAACCTATAGAATTTACTCGGAGGTCCCTGGCTTTCATGCATAAATGCCAATCACTTTCATTCGGGCGGATGCATCTGATATTCCTATATATATTGTTGTTACTACTGTTATGTACTTCCTGCAGTATAATGCAATTACCCGCTCTTACAAAACCCGAAGACAATACACAGGCTTTTGCCGAACAACTCTTTATCAACGGTGATTTCAAACAAGCCATCCTTGAATTCGAACAGACATATGATACTGCACTCTGCCCTGAAGATAAAAACCAGGCCCTTTATGGTCTGGCTTGTACCCAAATGATGCTTGCCCGTACTGATGACCAATTAATTGAAGCAATCAGCAACCTTCAAAAATGGGATGCAAATAAAGGCACAGCGCCTTTCATCGAAAATCGTCTTCTGCTCGTACTTTCATTAAAACAGCAAGGGGAGCTTGTTGCTGAAAACAACAGGGCCAAAAAGGCTCGTGAAGCAGAAAACTCCTCTTTAATCGATGATCAGAAACAAACAATTGCCCAAATGATATCTACTATTGAAAAATTGCAAAACGAGAACATAGAACTACAAAATCAAATTGAAGCACTCGAAGCAATTGACGAGAATGTCCAGGAAAAAAGAAAATCCTTATGAATAAGCAAATCCATGTTCTGATAGTTGATGACGATCTGTCTATTTTAGAAGTTTTAGAGGCCAGGCTGGCGGCTGGGGGATTTTATGTCCATAGAGCATCCAGCGGGCCGAAGGCACTTGAACTTTTACAAAAAACCGAAATAGATATTCTGGTTTCCGATATTAAAATGCCGGAGATGAGCGGACTGGAATTGCTTCAGAAAACCAGAGTCATTTTCCCCCAGCTTCCTGTTGTTTTTCTGACAGCTTATGGAACCATTCCTGATGCCGTTGACGCAGTGAAGGCCGGTGCTGTTGACTATCTTACCAAGCCCTTTGACGGCAAAGATCTTATCCGGAAAATCGAGCACATTTTCGCAACTGCTCCACCACAATCTGATAATTTCCAGTCAGGAAATACTGAAGGAATTGTCTGGGGCAACAGTCCTGCAATGATCGAACTCAAAGAACTATTGCTAAAAGTCGCCGCCAGCAATGCCAATGTTCTCATTCTTGGTGAGAGCGGTGTCGGCAAGGAATGTGTAGCCAGGATGTTGCATAACTTCAGTCCCAGAAAAAACAAACCCTATATGGTTGTTGATTGCGGTTCTACACCCTCTGGAATATTGGAAAGTGAATTATTTGGTCATGTCAAAGGATCTTTCACACATGCAATCAACGACAAGAAGGGATTAATAGAGGCTGCCCAAGGTGGGACACTCTTTCTGGATGAGGTTGGAAATATTTCTCAGGAAATGCAAAGCAGACTTCTTCGTTTTCTGGAGGAAAGAACTATCAGGCAAGTTGGAGCTATCAAGGAAAAAGATGTTGACTGCAGGGTAATTTCAGCGACCAATGCCGACCTCAAAGCAGATGCTGAGGAAGGAAAATTCAGATTTGATCTTTATTATCGATTGAAAGTAGTCACTCTTCAGGTTCCGCCACTCCGTGAGAGACGTGAAGATATTCCTGAGTTAGCTCAATTTCTTGTCGATAGCTATACTAGAAATAACAATCTTCCCAGCCTTGAACTACCACAGAAAACCATGGACTGGTTACAGACACTTTCTTGGCCGGGTAATATTCGAGAATTAAAAAATGCACTGGAAACAGGTATCATCCTCTGTAAAAACAACCAGATCTTACCTGAAGATCTGCAGTTAGATGATGAACCCATCCCGACAACCATGAGCACCGATTCGAACTTTTCCATTGAGCAGAGTGAAAAAGAAGCAATCATTCGGGCACTGAGACAAACAAAAGGAGTAAAAAAGGATGCCGCTGAACTCTTAGGCATAAGCCGCAGAGCTATTCAGTATAAAAGCAAGAAATATAACCTTAATGCCTCCCAATTTAAAAACTAAGGAAAAAGCGACTCTCTTCCTGCACAAGGTCTCACACATAGCAAAAAAGGGAACCAAGCCATAAACGGCACGGTTCCCTTTTTTGTAGAAATTGGCAGCGCCCCGCAGGAGAAGTGCTTAAGCTTCAGGCTATTGGGGGCCAACGCAGATGAGGAGTTTTTAGACCGCCATCATACTTGCCAGCCTTTTGAGCGACTGATATCACCATTTTTGCCAATAACGAAACATTCGCAATCAGGTTGACTGTTTATAAACTGTATACCAGCTATCGGTTCCATGACAAACACGCTGGTCGCCAGTGCATCAGCATCCATCACAGTTGGAGCAACAACAGACACACTGCTTGACAACTGCGGAGAGTGGCCGCTCTTGCTATTGATAATGTGGTGAAAAAGCTTTTCATTATCATAATAAATCTCGTAGTTCCCAGATGTTGCAATAGCACCTTTTTTCATCGTGATGATATCGGGATACTCTCTTGACTTAGCTGGATCCTGAACCGCAACTGTCCACGCTTTTCCTTTTGCAGCCAACCCGCTGGTACGAATATCTCCACCTGCGTTAATAAGATGATTAGAAACCCCATTGGCACTCAGAACCTCAGAAGCTTTATCAACTATATACCCTTTAGCAATACCATCGAGGGTAATACCCATTTCACTATCGGCAAATTGAAGAGATCCACTTTGAAAATGAAGTTTTTCGCTGCCAACCAGTTTTAAAGTCCGGTCTATTTCATTATCGGTAGGCTTGTGACTTTTGGCAAAACTCGTCTTGTATAAATCTATGAGTGGTTTGACGGTTATATCAAATGCCCCGCCGGTCTCGCGGTGATAATAGAAAGAACGCGCAACTACCTCAAGCACTTCCTGTGGGGCATGTTCGAGCTTTCCGGCGGCATTGAAGGAGCCTATAGCAGATTGGTTCTCATAATGAGTAAGCATGTCATTAAGGCGATCAATTTCCTCAAATGCCAACCCAATTGCCTGTTCGGCTTCATCTCGAGAAGAATGAATGGCAGTCATCGCCACAAACGTTCCCATGGCCAAACGAGTTTTGGTCACTTTATATTCTTTATGTCCAAAAAGGAAAGCTTCTGCCTTTTCTGCAGGTAAAAATGCGGCTGAGGCTGCACCAATTCCCAAAAGGCCGGACAATTTCAAAAACGATCTTCTTTTTTTATCAAAGGGAGTCTCTGGATTTTTCATATCTCTGTCCATCTTGAATTATTAACCAGCCATCTTCAGGCCATCGGCACTGCTTCTCGATATCGCCTGACGACCTTCATAATGCCTGAAGATATCACGGGGGCATTTAGTCACGCAAGCTGTTTCGCAACTCGGACCATAGGCGATACATGCTTTGTGATCAATCTTTACCACATTATCTTCATATTTAACAGCGCCGGCCGGACAGGCCTTAACGCACATCTTACAACCGATACAACCAACTTCACAGACGGCTTTGACATTTTTACCAAGATCATGAGTTGAACATGGCACATAAACACGGGCTTTAAGGGTTTGAAGCTCAATAATTTTTTTCGGGCACGTCTTCACACAAACTCCGCAGCTGACGCATTTATCAGGATTGACAACGGGGAAGTTTTCAACCATGTCAATTGCATCAAAGGGACAAGCTTCCGCACATTCACCCAGACCGATACATGCGTACTGACACGATGAAGGCCCACCAAAACTGAGGTTAGCTGCAGTACAAGAGGCAAAACCGTAGTATTCGTGCTTGTGACTTACCCGGCCTTCAACTCTCGAACAGCGCACCAAGGCAATCTGATCTTCAACTACAGCCATTTTTTTACCAGTCAGTTCAGCAACCCTGGTAGCAACCGCCTCCTTTCCCGGGAAACAGAGATTAGGCGGTACATCAGGATCATTGACCACTGCTATGGCATAACCTTCACAGCCAGGATAACCGCATCCACCACATTGAGCAAGAGGCAGAGATTCTACAACCTCTTCGATAAGAGGATTGACTTCCACTGCAAATTTGTGGGCAGCAATGGCTAACCCGATGCCAAAAAACAACCCAATACAGCCGAGCAGTACCAGTCCACCTAATGCTAATTTTACTAATGCCGGATCCATATCAATTACTCTCAAATAAAATCATTTTTTTATTCCTGGAGGCCTAAAACAGCTGCAGACCAGAGAAACCAAGAAATGCCATGGCAAATTGCCCGGCTACTATAAAAGCGATGGGCAATCCTCTGAAGGTTTGCGGAATATTTGCAAGCTGCAATCGTTCACTTACTGCACTCATCAGGTACAAAGCCAGAAGGAAACCTCCACCGGCGCCAAGAGCAAGCATAAAGGTCTCAGCAGCATTATAGTTGCTGTTTGCCAGAATAAGTGGAACGGCAATGATGACGCAGTTGGCAATAACCAGAACGAGATAAACCCCAAAGGAGTTGAAAAGGATCGGATTTACTTTTCTAAGGATTGTATCAACGGCCTGAACAGTAAGGGAAACCAGTCCGATAAAGACGACGATCTGCAAAAAGTTAAGATCGAAAGGAACGAGGATAAAATTATAGAAGAACCAGCTCATCAGCGCCGAAACAACTATAACAAGGGTAAAAACAACTCCCATTCCTTTTGCTGTATCCTTTTTCTTTGAAGTACCAAAGAAGACGCAAAGACCGAGATACTTAGTAAATACAAAGTTATTGATAAGAAGAGCTGAAATCAGGATTCCAAACAAATATCCGAGATACGACTGGCTGACTGTAAAAGTCGTACTTTCAATACCAGCCAGACCTCTAATCGTTACTATGTGCGGCACCGCTGTATTCAGCGGTTCCGCAAATATAAGAGAAACACTTTTGCCATCCTTTGCAAGTGTGGCAGACTTGAGTGTCAATCGAATATCCGGATCAGGCTCTTCATAGACAGTAAAATTTTTTAGGTCCTCTGCTTTAGCTTTGTCTACAGAACCGGAAAATTTGACAAGAATTTCATTACTCGACTCAAAACTTTTCTCGGTAATAAGATCCTCAGCGTGGACCAGAAAAGGGGCTAAGCAAAGAACCAGCCCGAACAGTATGGTTTGTTGTATTTTTCCAAGAGTCATGATTTTAACCCTTTTGAACGTTTATAATAAATTTCAATCCAGTTGAAAAAAGCCATCATCAAACCGACCACGAAAAATCCAGCACTAGGTAAAATGAAGAAAAGCAAAGGTTTGAAACCAAGAACATCATAGCCGAGGATCATACCCGATCCCATGAGTTCCCTGAAAAAGCCGATAACCATCATACCGACCATAAACCCAAGTCCCATGCCAAGGCCGTCCCAGAAAGAGGCATTGACAGGCTCCTTACAGGCAAACATTTCAAGACGCATGGTAATGATAGCAAAGGCAACAATGAGTTTGACGAAAATCCCCATTTTTGCATAAGCTTCAGGCATATAAGCGGCCAGCACCAGATCGATAACTGTTACCCAGGTGGCAATAGTCAACGTATAAGTAGGTATACGAATTCTCGGATGTATGACATTTTTAAAAATTGAAATTGTCACGCTGGAAAAAACCTGCACAAAAAGCACGGCGATTCCCAACATCAACCCATTCATCACCGTGGTGGAAATACCAACAGCGGGACACATGGAGAGCGCGAGTTTGAAAATCGGATTTTCACTCAAGATGCCTCTGGTTATCAGCTGCATGCTAGATTTGTCATTTGCCACGTTGACTTCCTCTCACAAGAATTAAAACGATACAGCAAGCTGCTGTTCTTTCAGGACTTTATCCAAGACATTCACACGATAGGCAAATTTCTTGACAATATTCTTCACACCATCGGCAACAGCCTTAGCTGAAATAGTAGCTCCGGTCAATGCATAGATATCCTTATCCTTATACTGCTCACGAAACTTCAGGATCTCTTCTTCACTCACCTTGCCGTTCAATGCTTTGAGGTAGTCGTCTGGAATGGGAGCTTTAACAACGTCGATATTTTTCAAAGCTTCAAAAGGCTTTCCTTTAAACTGATTTTTGAAGTAATCCTGTTCGATTTCTGCGCCAAGCCCAGGATCTTCTTCATGCTCGAGAATTTCCAGTCCTATCAGAGAAAAGTTTGGATCAACGGCCAGCATCACATGGACAAACGTCTTGAAGCCCTGAAATTTTCCTCCAAGCAGGTATCCTACTCTGTTGCCGTCATCAGTCACAACAACGATCTGATCGGCAAAAGTCACTTGATAGCCCGGACCAACTGCTGCCATTACCGCCTTATTACGCGTTTCAGGTTCCAGTGCTTCGGTTTCACTCAAAGCTATTGGTTTTGATTCAATAAGAGAACCATTGAGATTTATGTTCACAAAAAGAAATTTCTCCTCGGCACTCTGTTGCTGAGGAACCAGATATCCTATAGTCTGTTTCTCGCTGTTGCTGATGACGTATCTATACATTTCATGCAAAGCAAGTGATTCCGGAGGCTTAGCATCACCTTTATAACCAAGGAGTGAATACATAACCTGTTGTTCTTTAATGTGTTCATTATGTTTCTTTGCGTTGCTGGTAAAGATGAAACACAAACCCATAACAGTCGCAGCCAGCAGGCAGGACAACGTCAGGCGGACAACAATCGTAATCATATTTTTCATTTTGCACCTCCTGCAGGCAGGGCAAAACGTTTCGGCTTAAACCAGCTGTCGAGAACTGTACTGATTGGATTCATAAGGAGAATTGCGTAACAGATACCTTCAGGATATCCACCTTTTAATCTGATTAAGACAGTCAAGGCTCCGATACCAATGCCGAATACTATTTGTGCTGTTTTAGTCGTCGGACTGGTCACATAATCGGTAGCCATGAAAAAAGCTCCGAGGATGGCACCACCGGTAAGGACGGCGAGTAGAGGATCCCCGCTGAAATAGCTCGTTCCACCGAAAATCCACGTCAGTCCGGCAATAGTACCAAGAAGTGAAACAGGAATGTGCCAGGTAATATAGCCGCGGTATATAAGATAAAGACCACCAAGAAGCAGCAGGAATCCTGAAGTTTCTCCTATACAGCCTGGACGCCAGCCAAGAAAAAAACTGGTGTAGAGATCTGCACCACTTCCGAACATATTTGTGAAAGCAGCCATTCCCTGTTCTTTCATCACAGCCAGTGGCGTGGCAGTGGTAACAGCATCTATGGAACTTCCCAAATATGCAAAAATACCAAATCCTTCAATCGGGGGTAGCCAGGCTGAAGTCATCGCTACCGGAAATGATGCCAGCAAAAAAGCGCGGCCCAAAAGAGCTGGATTAAAGAAATTATAACCTATACCACCAAGAAGATGTTTACCTATGTAGATGGCAAACACAGCAGCCAATATCGGGAGTAGCGGTGAAACACCCGGGGGAATGATAAAGGCTATCAACATACCGGTCAATACTGCACTGCCGTCCTTAATCGTAACCGTTCTGCCCAGAGCCTTTTGACTCACTGCTTCTACGATGACACAGCTTATAACCGATACAGCCGTAATGAACAGTGTTTGTATCCCAAATACAAATACCGACAGAATCAGTGGCGGCACTAGGCAGGCCACAACCGTCCACATAATTTTCTCGACCGACTCACTGCTTTTCAAATGTGGGGAAATGGAAACTTTCCACAAACCAGCTGGTGCAGTAGTCTGCTCGTCTGAAGCTTGCTGTTTGCTCACGACTCTCCTCAATACATCCTGGTTAATGCACATACCCTTGATCAGGGCCGAATTCCTTAAAACAATTCTTGACCTGCTTTTACAGCCTCTTCGCTTTCATCTTTGCCATACGCACAAATTGAACCAGCGGACGCTTGGCAGGACAGATATAAGAGCAGGAACCACACTCAAAACAATCGAATACACCAAATTGGGCGGTATCCTCAGCTCTATTGGCTTCTACATAAAGGGCGATTTCCTTCGGCTCCAGCCCCATCGGACAGGCATCGAGACACCATCCGCAACGGATACACTGGGAATGAGGCTTGGTATCTATTTCATCTTCCGTTAAAAACAAAACGGCTGAGGTGGTTTTAGTCACGGGAATATCGAGACTGGAGATCGCAAAACCCATCATTGGACCGCCCATGATGATTTTGGCTAAACCTGGCTTCAAGCCTCCAAGGAAGTTTACAATATCACTTATTTTTGTACCTATTTTTACCTGCAGGTTGGCATGTCGGCTTATACCCTTTCCGGCAATAGTTATAACCTTTTCCGTCAAGGGCCTGTTAAAAACCACCGCATCGTATATCGCCCTGGCAGTACTGACATTCTGAACCACAACTCCGACAGATGAAGGCAGTGCCATAGCAGGTACCTTTCGCCCTGTGACAGCATGGATGAGCTGTTTCTCAGAACCTTGAGGATACTTTACCTGGAGGGTTTGGATCTTAATGTTATAATCAGGAGTTGAAGCATTTTGGGCAGCTTGAATCATCACTTGAATAGCATCTTGTTTGTTACTTTCAATTCCGATATGACACTCTTTAATGCCGAGAATTTTTAAGATGATTTTCGCACCCTCAATTATCTCCTCGGCATGCTCAAGCATTTGCCGATGGTCAGCAGTGATGTAAGGTTCGCATTCCGCACCATTCAGTATAAGGGTATCAACCGGTGAATCTGTGGGAGGATTGAGCTTCACATGAGTTGGAAAACCTGCACCACCGATTCCAACAATACCGGCATCTTGTATTTTACCCAGCAAGTCAGAGCAGGAAAGTTGCTTCCATTCCGTCTTCTGGTAAATAACCGGTTCTGCTTCTTTATCCACCTCCAATATAATGGATGGACTGCTGACCCGCATCGGATGGCCTGACGTAGCCAAGTTTTTAATTTTTCCGGCGGTCGGAGAATGAAGTGGAACGCCCAGTCCCTTCTTAACTTCACCTATCACAGCACCCTCAGCAACTACATCTCGCTTATTGACAGTTGGCGTACAAGGGGCACCTATATGCTGGCCAAGAATGAATTCGAGTTCATCGGGTACAGGCATTACTTCTATGGCCAAACCCTGCGTCTGGGTCTTGAATTCAGGAGGATGAACTCCACCTTTTGGAAATGTCAGAAACGGTTTCATATTAACTTGATAATTTATTTAATTTAATACAGTTGACCCTGTTTCGTTAGCCTGTATTGGAATCCCATATTTTGCGAGGATTAGTCTATTGAACCGACTTGTTCCCGTTCACTTGGGGCTAGGATAATCCACCATAGTACTTCATGAACTGAGTTCGTTCGAAAACAGCCGGCTCGGTTGTTTTTTCATAGCTGAGGCTACCTCTGAACTCAGCAAGACTGGAGAACGATTTTTGTTCCATCCACTCTTCAATCCCTTTGAGTATTGTTTCGATCTGTCCTGCGCCATTTTTATATATTGTGGAAACAATCTGTACTGCAGTCGCTCCCGCAAGAAGCTGCTTGATAACTCCCTCACTGTCATGCACGCCGGTGGAGGCTACCAGATCTTTTTCAATCAAACCGGACAACAATGCAATCCAACGTAAGGGACCGATGCCTTCAGTAGGATTACTCAGGACATCAGCGGACTTCACCACCATTTTATTTACATCAATGTCAGGAGAATAATAGCGGTTAAACAGTACAAAACCGGAAATTTGATTGGTCCAACTTAGTTTCTGGATGAGATGCGCAAGAGATGCAGAATACTGACTCATTTTTAAAGCAAGAGGAATTGAAACCATCTCGCTGACGCCATTAATGATTTCAATATATTTTTTCTCATTTTCCTGGCTGGTCATTCTTGGATTCGAGGGAAGCAGTGAAACATTTAATTCAATCGCATCTGCTCCTTGCTGCTCGATCGACTTTGCAA
>JBARUR010000150.1:0-1595 GCA_049645845.1 Desulforhopalus sp.
AAAAGACCCGCTACAGACCCCCAAGGATGATGCAATTCCAATCCTTCGTCCTTGAGCTATTGTCCTGGAAAGGATGTAGACCATATCCGGACCAGGTGTGATATTTATCGCAATGGCTGCAGATAAATATAATAACCAATAAGAGTATGCTTCCATTTAATCCTTTTGTTGCCTTTATGTAGTTGTTTCATCAAGATCTTGCCTATGGGCCTTTTTATATACAACGTGAACATCTGCGACTCGACCGTAAAATGTTTTTGTTGGTTTTGACATTGGAGCACCCGAATTTTCTTAAAGTCGCCATTTGGGCCCCGGATTCAATATTGTTGCCTAATAATATTAACAGTTTATGCAGGAAAGAGATTTCCATTACGTTATTAAATCGGCTGTTTATCGTGGCCCGACCCTGTATCAAGCCTGTATCAAGTATCAACGCCCTGCAACATCCTGATAAAACGGCAAAGATCAAAGCTACGACTTTCATTCCACCACAACCCTTTGTATATTTTTTGTTCTTTCGTTTTTATCGCTTCTATGCCGTTTTACCTGAAATTTAACACTGGCCATCACCGGCACGCGACCACGCCGCCAATGGACTTCGGAGAGTGTCACCGTATATGCCCGGTGTGGTTACGTGTCGGGTGCATGGTTTTGTTATGCCAAATCTTCTTTATTATTATTTGCCTGGCACCTTACCTTTAGGTCTTTGGACGCCAGAACGCTGAATCTCGAGTTACTTCCTTTAATCTCTGAAAGAATGCTGGCGCATATTCAGGCGCAGATGAAACATAGTGCCCGCTCAATTTTGTACTATGTCGGGGGGTACTCATGATAGCCATCATATCCGAGAGAGAAAGAATTGCCTCCTCTGTTTCAGAAACGAATCCTGACCAGTTTTTCACATGCTCTTCCGACCGGAAGAGATGGATGCGGCTTCAAGTGAAAGCCCAATTTTCTGCCCACCGGCGTAAAGGTATATCGATATAGCCACAGATGCCTATAGGATTTTCATTTTGTATGATTCCATCACGTACAACGACTTGCATAGATTCACCACAATCCAGACATGGCGCATCGATCTGGACTGACTTTCCTGGAAATGCCCAGCAGACCGCCAGGGCTTCGAGGCCTCACTGTCCAAACCATTTCTGCTGCCCTTCAACAGTAATAAGGTATTGTGTTGGCAGATTGTTAAATGGCGCAAACGAGACCAGTAAATCTGTATCGGGAAAGAGCCACATCGGCATCACAGGTGTGCTAATCAGATCATGAAGAAGCTTTCTTCCTTCATTCAGAGTTGCGTCAAACCTCTTGGCTATTTCTGTGTAATGAGGCGCATATCCTCTTTGGACAAATGTCTCCATTATATAGTGGTAGGTTTTATCCAATTGCTCCTTATCTTCCATACCTTCTCCTTCCTATAGAGGCTACCTTGGGTTCATTGGCATAACATGGAGTTCTGCGGAAGCCGCGCCGTTTGCGGCTTGTACCCGGAGGAACGATTTGTTACACCAATTTTTTATATATTCTCTGGGTCTTAACTTGAGTGTAACCTTGTGATTCGTAGAACAAATGTGCATCATGTCTGACTTCAT
>JBARUR010000151.1:0-1571 GCA_049645845.1 Desulforhopalus sp.
CAGAACAGATCAGAATAATTTGAATATTTTTAGAATGTTGTCAAACTAATTCGGAAAGAAAGGTGGTATTCGGATTCGAATAATGCGGCGGCTTACACTGCTCTCTGTCACATTGCATCAGGCCTTATGTTCCAAACCATTTCACGCTTTGTTACATGGAGCTTTGATGTTTGGAACATAGACTGAAATGTTTTGTGACTTTGGCCATTGGTGCTATGTCACAACTGCTTTGATCGCTTGGAACATGAGGGATTATCTCTTGATACATAGCCCTTCAGGCTTTGAACAATTTACTGCGGACGCTGTGTTACATGCAGGACAACCGCTTGGAACATTCACCGGAAGACCGAGTACACTTTACTCTCTTTCACCTCGCAGTGGTTGTATTCCACGTACTTGATGATATCGCCCACCTTGGAATTAAGCATGGATTGATTGCCTGAGACTACCCTCCCCTTGAGCTTTTGGATCTCCCCGGGATCTAGCACTGCTGAACTGAAATCAGGATAAAACTTTGGTTGGCTGGCAAAGAATGCTGTTTTGTTGTTCTTATTGCCAAGCTGAGCGACAAGAAACTCTAACCCGTATTTGGCCAGCTTTTCCGCAACATTGGCCGTGGCTGCATTGTTGTTTGAAACAACCGCTACAGTTTTTCCCTGCAGGATCACATTTGCTATGATGTTCAAAATGGTCTGTGTCTTGCCGGTACCGGGAGGCCCTTGAATAAGGCTCAGCTTTTCCGACATTGCCTTTCGAACCGCCTTGGTCTGGCTTGCATTACACCCGAAAGGAAAGATTTGTTTTTCATCCGGAGTGATCGGCTCAGGTAATTGATTGTCATGCAGATACGTGAAAAGCACAGACGAATTGTTGACCGGCAAAATTTTCTTTAATTGGGATTCGAGGTAGGATCGACCTTCCTGTTCGTTTTTGAGTGAAGCGGCCAGTTCACAAAAATAAGGAAACGGATCTTTGGAACTGCATGATTTTTGAGGGATTGCCTGCAAACTTTCCCGAATACTTGGTCCTTTCATTTTTTCTCCAAACTAGATTCTCTTTTGCAATAATAAAGTTGTTTCCTTTATTATATGGAAAATTAGAATTTAAACACTCAGAATGGAAATATTTTTTAATTATTTAACGAATTCTATATTTTAACTTTATCTTGAAGTTTGCCTGTTTTTATTAAATATTAGCCTGTTTTTTTAATTTTCAGGTTATTCTTATCACTTCATAGTAATAAATGTACATTTGTGCGCTTTTTATGATTTTCTTTCTTCAGCGTTTTTATGCCAAAAAGCCTAGCCCAGAATTTTCGTAACCGAGGCCGAAAAATCGGCTGTTTTTAGGGCATTTTAGATGATATCCATACTTAACCGCACTAAATGCGGATTTAGTGCGGTTAAATGCAACCCGACAGGTCCACCTTCAGGCATTCGTCAACCCATAATCGTCGCGTGGCGGGCTTGCTGATTTAGTGCGGTTAAATATTTTGGGAGTTTTATTTATCTAATGCGCTGTTTCTGCTCAAAACTGTCTTGTTGATCGAATTTGTATTGAAAAAACGCATT
>JBARUR010000152.1:0-10255 GCA_049645845.1 Desulforhopalus sp.
ATCTGGCCTGTAAATGTAAAGAACAGTGCAATTATCAGTGCTGTTATTTTCATGAGTTGTTTTCCTTATATGCTGATTTTGCGGGCATCGTTACCCGCCATAGCTGTGAAGACCTGAAAGCAGGAAGTTCACACCGTAATAGGTGAAAATTACCGAAACAAAGCCTACCAGTGAAACCACCGACATCCGGACTCCATCCCAGCCACGTGTATATCTGGCATGCAGTGCAAGCGCATAGACAAACCAGGTAATCAGTGACCAGGTCTCCTTTGGATCCCAGCTCCAATAGGTACCCCAGGCTGAATTGGCCCATATCGCACCGGTAATGATACCAGCGGTAAGCCAGATGAATCCAAAGATGATCATTTGGTAATTTATCATGTTTATTGTCTCCAGGATGGAGAGGGAACCTGAGGTTGAGTCTTCGTTATCCTTATCTGTAGAGGCGCGAGCCCTGCTTTTCTTGATCAGGTAAAAAATTGCCATGCCGCAGGAGACGGTAAAAGCTGCATAGCCGATAAAGCAGGTAATGACATGAGCCACCAGCCAATTCGACTGCAAAGCAGGAAGCAATGGCCGGATCTCCTTGCCGAACTCTGCCGAAAAGGAGGCATAGGCCATTGCCAGAAAAGCAAACGGAACTATATAGGCGCCAAGGTGTCGTAGTTTTTGTGAAAGCTCGATATAGATAGAGAGCGAGGCGATACACAGTGCAAAAAATACCAGTGATTCATACATGTTCGAGAGCGGCACGTAACCGATCCCCTGCTGGTGTGACTCGATCCAGCGTAAAGCGATACCGGCGCTGTTGGCAAGAATAGCCACGCAGAGGGTCGCAAAGCCCGCTTTGCCGGCAAGGCTATTACCAAATACCGCATGAGCCACATAGAAGACGGTGGCCAGTAGATAAATAAACGTCGTGGCCCCTAATATTACGGATGAATCCATGTTACCCCCTCCTTAAAGCGAGTGTTTCTTCAGAGAGAAGGCTTGCGACAATCCTCTCCTTTATCTGTTCAAGCTTGATGAAATTCTTGTTTGTCGCACCCACTATGGAAATTTTCGTACCATCACCACTGCTTTGACATACTATCCAAACCCGCACATGTGACATAAAAAAAGAAAAATAGAGGCCAAGCAGCATGAGGGCACAACCAAAGTAAACAAGCCATACACCTGGATCCTTAACAACCTTCAGGCCTGTTTTAAAGCGCTGCGCCAGACTGATGGTGTAAATAGCTTCAGAACGCTCAATGGTAACAACCTCACGCTCGTCGACTGTCAGGACGAGCGGGGAAGAATCCCTGTCGTCAAATTGCAGTCTGTAGGGTCCATGGCCATGTCCATCACTGCTTGTTGCCAGAATTTTGAAAGATGTTCCCAGCTTAGATACCTTATGTTCAGTGGAGGGACGAAGAAAGACAGTTTCGCTGGTTTCACTGGCCTCTGGTGCGGATCTTTGCTTCATGGTCACCATCAGTTTGTATTCATTTTTCATTGGCTGGTAACTCGATTGAAAAAAGGTCACCCCCTTATACTTCAGAGGGTCGTTCACGGTAATCGATTTGCTTAACACATTTTTGCCGGAATCTAGTATATCAAGATCGGATCTGTATTCCTTCGGGGTGCCGTTATCATAATACTCGGTAATGAAATTGCGGCAGAAGACCTGAAAACCAAGCGGGATGGTGGCATGCTTCCCGCCCGGTTGGTGCACTGATGCTTCGGCAGAACCTTCGGGCACCATAACGAATGCATCGTACCCAAAGTATTTTCCCACCAGAGCGCCACATACTATCAGCAGGATACTGAAGTGGACGAGATAGGCTCCGATCCTGCTCCATGCGCCCTTTTCATGAAGGAAAAGGTATTCTCCCGCTGGTCCTTCGGATTTTCTTGGCGAGAACGAGGAAATTGCGGAACTGATAGTTTCAACCTGTACGGTGGGCTGCCTGGAGGAGAGGATGACGACAGCTCCCGAATTGTCGTCAATAGTTCGCGGTGGCGATTTTAGGCTATCTTTACGAATGACTGCCAGGACCCCTGGTAAGCGCATCCAGGTACAAATGATCAGGTTGAGACACAAGAGAAGGAGCAAACCCAGAAACCAATAGGATGAATACATATTGGTTATATTCAGTAACTCAAGGATAATGGCTAGTTTTTCACCAAACCGCTCAGCATAGAATTGTATCGACTCACCTTGTGGGACTATGGTTCCGGCGATCGAGGTCACCGCTATCCAAGAAATCAGCAACAGAGCCAGCTCAACGGATGCCAAGGCCTTGATCAGGCCGTTGTTTTTATAATGCATAATATGGACACCTTCTTATGGTAATTGAGGGAGTATGCTATTTGAGCTTATCCAGCATCTGCTGAATAGTCTGACCGGTAGAGAGTGGAAAATCCGGCTTGACTGCCGCGACCTTTTCCCAAGTCGCGGTAGCGGCGGCCTCGTCATCCAGATCGTGGTATTGGACAACTCCAATATTAAATAGTGCCTCAATATTTCCCGGATTAAGCTCAACGGCCTTTTGAAATGATTCTATAGCCTTTTCAAATTGCTCAGTCCGCCTGTAAGCGACCCCGAGATCCTGGTAAACGATTGACTTATCATCAGCCAAAATGACTAATCTTTCATATGCCTCAATGGCTTTGGTAAACTCCTGCAAGTCGAAATAGGTGTAGGCCAACTGAGTCCATGCATCAACATTGTTCGGATCCTCGTTGATCATTTTTTCAAGATGTTTTAAATGCCTGGCAATCTCTTCCTGACTGGGACCCTGCTGTTCGTTTCCGGCTAGCTGCGAAACGATTGAAGGTGATTGGTAGACGGTAAAAACCACACCGACGATAAAACCTGTGAACATGGAAACGAGAATAAGTGTCACCTTATAGGTGGACGTAATTTTCTTTATCATATTGGATCAAAAACGTTAATTAGATATCAAGAAAAGAGGCTGGCCGAGCCGCAGAAGTTACCTGGCAACAAAAGATAGCACTCGTCGTTATTGAGGCTATACCGTTGAAAGAGGCTAAAACTGATCAAGCGACAAAGCAAAACCCCTCGTGTTCTCTGCTACAGTGAGGATAGCAGAACCAAGGACACTGTTGATGGTATCAAACGATGAGGATTGTAGATTGGATCGATCTGTGGATATTCAAACTTGATCTGAATACTCGATCCAGAAGGGGAGAAGATGAAAGTAACGGGAAATATTTTGAGAATTCAATAACCGACGTATCGAGGTACGTAACAGCAGGAGAGAATACCCAATTCACTCCCTGGTCTTTCACACCTGTTGTGACAAGTTCTTCAAAAGAGAGATCAAGACACGATTGGCAGTCTGATGGGATGGAGTCGGTACTTTGACTTTTAAGGCGCAGTGCGGAGGTAAGGCAGGTTGTAGGAACAGTATCACGGCAATCACTAACCATAGTGTCAATTGCTTCGATTCTAGAGCCGGTTTGAAAACACCAAGCTCCTTTAACCGACCCCAGGAGAAGCAGGAGCATTAATAATACAAAAATTATAGGGCGATTCCTGAGACTATTACGACAAAACATTTTGATATTTATGTGTTAATTTTAGACGAATTTCAAAATACTCCCATCTCGCCTGTAACTGTCAATTCTTTTGTAGCATGAGAGTGAAAATGAGGCAAGTGCTAAAACAGCAGAACAACTCAGCCTATATTTCGACGGAACACGATTAAAAACCTGAGGATAAGAAAACAGGCTTTCATTAAGTCTTTATGATCGCCATCCCATCACGATAATCGCCATGCCAAGCAAGGTTACACAGGCCCCTATCCAGTCATAATTTGACAACTTGACTCCATCAATAACTCGGAGCCAAACCAGGGCGGTTGTCACATAAACTCCGCCGTAGGCGGCATACACTCGACCACTGGCAACAGGATGCAGGCTCAACAACCAGACGAACAAGGCAAGACTTGCGGCGGCAGGTAACAGCAACCAGACAGCTCCACCTTTACGCAACCAGAGATAGGGAAGAAAACAACCGATAATTTCCGCCAAGGCTGTGGCGATGAACAGTATTGTTGTCCTTAGCATCGATACTCCTCAAATACAGTTTCTGTTGTGGCCAGCGCAATTATACTATTCTTCACCTATTGCAGATGATTTCTATGTGGAGCCGATATTTTATTACTGAGTGGGGATATTGTATCTTTTGATCTTATTATTCAGGGTTGTTCGCGTGATATTGAGAAGTTTTGCGGCTTCGCTCTTGTTGCCTGATGTTTTTTGCAGCGTCTGGATAATCGCTTCTTTCTCAATTTCCTCTAATGGTAAGCCCGCCATCTCCTGCAGCTGGCTGTGGTGAATGTCATTATCTACAAGCGAACTCGTTACAGACGGTGGTAAATCCCGTTCCGTGATATAATTTCCATTACAAAGAACGACAGCACGCTCAATCGCATTTTCCAATTCGCGGACATTGCCGGGCCAATCGTAACGAATGAGACAATCCATTGTCGAAGGGGCGAAGTCGACAATGTTTTTCCTATTCTTCTCCGAAAGTTTAACAAGAAAAAATTTAGCCAACATTGGTATATCACCAGAACGTTCACGTAGCGCAGGTACATCCAAAGTTACAACATTGAGTCGGTAGTAAAGATCCTCCCGGAACTGTCCCGTCTTAACATTCTCGGATAAGTCTTTATTTGTTGCGGCAATTATTCGTACATCGGCATGCAGAGCAGTATCACTTCCTACCCGTTGAATTTCTCTTTCCTGAATGGCTCGCAGTAATTTTGCCTGCATGGCTAACGGGATTTCTCCAACCTCATCAAGGAAGATTGTTCCTTTGTTGGCCTGCATAAACCGACCATCTCGACGTTTATCCGCCCCGGTAAATGCCCCCTTTTCGTGGCCAAACAACTCAGATTCCAGAAGCGTCTCGGTGAGTGCGGCGCAGTTTACTGAAACGAGATGCTTGTCATTTCTGTTACTGCAGCCATGAACGGCCTTGGCGATCAATTCCTTGCCTGTGCCACTTTCACCAAGGATAAGTACCGTGGCTTCCGAAGGCGCAATGGCCTGAATCATTTTCTTGAGCTCATCCATTGGTTTGCTTGAACCAATGATTGAGGAAAGAGCATCATTGGATGAAAGCAGCTCCTTGAGGGACTGATTTTCGCGACTTAGCTCCATATGCGCAAGAGACCGTTCGAGAGTCAACTGAAGTTCGTCAAAATTCAACGGCTTCGTCAGGTAATCATATGCACCGAGTTTCATTGCCTGAACAGCAGTGTCGACTGAAGAATATGCAGTCATGATAATGATCGGTATAGAAGGATTAATGGTCTTGATTTCCGTTAATGCTTCAATACCACCGATGTTAGCCATACGAACATCCATCAAAATGCCGTCAAATGGTTTGTTGCAAACCTGGGAAATAGCATCCGAACCATCTATTACCTCAGTGGTCTGATAACCCCAGCCTCTGAGTATTGTCTTGAGCATTGACAGATGAGCGTTATCATCATCTACAATTAGGATTTCGCCTTTCATGAATGATCCAATTTTATATATTAGTGTGGTAAATAAATTGTGACAACGGTCCCTTTTCCTTCTTCGGAAGAGACCGTTATTTCTCCATTATGGGCATCGATAATTTTCTGAACTATTGCCATGCCCAAACCAGTACCGGTATTTTTCGTGGTAAAATATGGATTAAACAGCTGGCTGATGGTCTCTTCAGACATACCGCAGCCGGTATCTGAAATGACAATCACCAGATGATCATTTTTAGCAAAGACATCAGTTTTCAAAAGACCTCCGTCAGGCATTGCTTGGATGCTGTTGAGATAGATATTCATCAGGACTTGGACAAAACGGTCCGGGTCGATGAATACCTCTTTGATGTCATCGGCAATGTTTATGGATATTTCCGTTTTGGTGTGTTGATTTGAATCTGATTTAATGAGTTTCAGGGTGGCATCAATAACTGATCGGATATCCACTGATTTTGCTTTTATATCCGATGGCCTAGAAATCTCTAACAATTCAGTTATTACTCGGTTGAGTCTATCCGTTTCATTAACTAACACTTCCGCGGCCGCTCTATTCTCGCTATCTTCTGCAAAAAGGTTTTTGAAGTGTGATGCATAACCTTTTATTGAACTCAATGGGTTGCGAACTTCATGCGCGATCCCAGCGGCCAGGTTTCCAATTGCTGCCAGCCTGTCTTTTTTTTGTATTTCACGTTGCAGATGCTTGAGTTGCGATAAGTCTTTCAATAGATACATCTGGCCGACAAAAGCACCATCTTTCGCCACAACCTCAGTTGCAATGACGGATACGGGTACCTTCCTGCCATTTCGCTGCTGAATGGTGATCTCCTTCTCAACCATTCTGCCCTTTCGGGCGGTCGATACAGGTATTGAACCGATCATGGGCGGCAATAATTTGTCAGCATTTTGGCCGATTGCGCTTTTGGCCTCTATACCAAGAATCGTTGCAGCAATTTCGTTTATATAATAGATCCTAAGCTCGTTGTCTGTCAGAATGACCCCTTCGGGAAGGTTGTTAATCATCTCAGAGGAAATCGCACTGATATTGCTCAGCTGTCTTTTTGATCTGGAATGGCTCTGAGCCCAGAAAAGTGATACAACACCTGCCATCCCAAGCAAGAAAAGAATACCTGAGAGGACAATCGTCAGCTTGATGTCTTCCTCTATCGCTTCCTCATAAGAGGAGGTGTCCATGCCAATCACGATAACCGGTCGGTTATCCGGTTGAAGCAGTCTTTCTTTCTGCATGCCTTTTGTCCACTCCGGTTCACACCATACCCCCATCTTGGTCTGGGTCATTCGGGTCATCTGCGTGTGATGAGGACGTGGTATTACGGGCAGGAACATTTTATATACTTCAAAAGACGGAAGAGGTTTTTCACTAACAGTTCGCCACTTTACTTCTTTTGTTGCCTTGAGCGCAGTCATGCCTTTCTGGTCAAGAAAGCGTTGACCGATTTTGCCCGCATTACTATGGCCAAGAATTTCTCCCTCCGAATCGACAATGGCTATATACAGGATGTCGGGTTGTACAGCAGTCTCCCTGATGAGTGTATCGAGTCTGGGTGATGTTCCAAACTCACCCATCATTCCTGTCCGCGCTCCTGCCTCAAAGGCACGAATGAGAGATGCCCCTTTTTCGCTCAGAAGTTTAGCCATATACTGCCTCTCCCGATTGTAGTTCATCATGGCAAGGCCAATGACCACAACAGCAAGGATGACGCTCATCCCTACAACTAACCAATAAGAGGCACTGCTGAAATATCGATTGAATCTTTGAAGCATTTTCATTCCATTCTGAAAATAAGCGATGTGGTTAAATACTAAACACTGTACATCTGAAGCGTACAATTATTAAACACATGTTGAGCGTAAAACAAGAACGCTTTTGCTTGTTCAGTTAAAAAAAATATATATGTATCCGTTAACAATGAATAATATTTAAAAATATTTTTTTGGCATTGTTTCTGCAATATCTTCTGTAACCAATAACCAGAGACGATCATGTCTCAAAACCAAAACAGGAGATAGTTATCATGAAAAGCAAAATAATCACCGCAGTTGTAGCAACAGCACTCATCGTTGGTTTTTCCGCCATGAACGCTTCGGCATGGAATTGGGGTCACCAAGGCCAGATGATGGAACATGGAATGATGAACGGCGGAGCCTATAACGCCAATTTGAGCCAGGAAGCCCTCAATGAAATCAACAAGATCAAGATCAAAATAGCAGCTGACCAGGCTGAATTAAATGTTCTTATGTCTTCAGCTAGTCCTGATACTCAGCGAATTCGTACATTGGCGGAGCAGATCTCTACGAGTCAGTTAGACCTTCAGAAAAAATATGGGGCGGCTGGGTCTGGATACGGCCATGGCATGATGGGGTCGGGTATGATGCACGGCGGATCGGGTATGATGCACGGCGGATATGGGTGCTGTTAATCAGTCTTCTCAACTATGAGCACCAGGCGGGTTTTACCCGCCTGGTACAGAAGATGACTACGGAGAGCGGTTATGTGGAATTGTGATGGCTGGTTAACCGGGGGCTATCCGGGTGCCGGTAATTTTCTATTTGGATACGGCCCTTTCGGGGGGATCATGAGATTATTGATTATCATCGTGCTGATAGTCTTGATCTATAAACTTTTCAGGGGATCACGACCAGGCACCAACGCTGCTTCGGATAAACACGACTCTCTCAATATTCTTAAAGCCAGATTTGCTCGTGGTGAAATTTCTCTGGAAGAATACCAACGCATGAGAGAATTTCTTATATATCAATGATATATGCATTTCATGCACTACGCCGATCAAAGAAAATAGATAGAAATAATACTCCCTCCACCATTTTTTCTTACCACAATGTGACATATTCGTCGGTCACTCGTAGATACTCACAAGAAAACAGTATTCTTTGCTCCGCTGCTCTTCAAATTTGAACAATACCCGTTGCGGAGTTTTCTCCTACACCTTAAGAGGTTGAATAATGACAATGAAAAAGTTAATTGTCCTGGCCGGCTTGATCTTTTTTTTGAACGGTTGCTCAACCGGACAGATGCTTAAAAACAGTTTTCAAGGAAACAGATACTTAGACAATAAAGATTACCGGCAGGGTGAGTTGGTCTTTCGTGATAACGTAGCTCAAGATCCTGATGACGCCCTGGCCAATTATTACCTGGGCCGTTTTCTTCTTGCTCAGGAAAAGCCGCGGCAGGCTCTGCCGTATCTGCAGAAGGCTGCATCGCTGGATCAGAGTAAAATCGACTATCTATTCTGGCAGGGACGGGCGCAAGGAGCGGCCGGTGACCTCCGGACAGAGCGCGCCAGCTATCAGAAAGTCTTGCGGATAAATGAGAAGCACATCCCAGCTCTGACCTATCTTGGTCACAATCAATTCAAGCAAAAAGAGTATAAATCAGCTCAGGCCACCTACACCAAGGTGCTTACCCTTCAGCCGAACAGTCCCTCCGCCCTGTTCAATAAGGCCCTGCTTGCCAGGATTCTAAAGCATCCCAAAGAGGAAAGAGCCGGGTGGTTGGCATATCTGAGAAAATATCCTGCTGGAGATTTTGCCGTTAAGGCCACTGGCTATTTAAATCTTTCAGGAGACTTCTCCTACCAGATTCACCAGATCGGAGAGCAAGAAATCGCGTTGCCCAGAGTCGAATTCCAGCCACTCACGGCTAAATTAACCTCAACTTCCCTGGGCTCGCTCAATGTTGCCGGCATGGCTGCAACGAAGATGAAAGACCGCAAATTGCAGGTGGTGGTATTTCAGCGGAACAACAAAAACCTCGCTAAGGCTCGCGCAATCAGTATCAGGCAATATCTGCTTGAGAAATTCCCCACATTGACGCCCGAAAGAATCGGCGTCAGCTGGTTTGGCGAACCGGAGAAAACGGTAATCCAGGGGGCAAAAATACGGAACCCGGAATCGGTTCGCTTCTTTTTTACCGACCTGAAGAAAGGCAAATAGACGACAAAGAAATAACCGATGAAAAAAAACCGACCAGCAATATGTGACGATTGAGGCATCCACTCAGTATAGAAGGATAAGAAAGCATGAAAGACGCGAGTGACGAAACCCTGGTTCAGCTGGTTTTGAAAGGAGAGACACATCTCTTCGCCAAGATCATCGAACGTTATGAACGGCCTGTTTACAATCTGATGTATCGCTACTGTCGCTCGGAAGAGGAGGCGGCAGATTTAAGCCAGGATGTGTTTCTTCGAGTTTACGACCGGCTTTCGTCCTTCAACAGGAGCCGGAGGTTTTTCCCCTGGTTGTATACTCTGGCGGTCAACAGGGCCAACGACTGGCACAGAAGTCATTCGAACAACAGGAAAAAACTCGATAAATTTCGCTGGGAACCCCCTGAAACCGAAACCAATTCGGACCAGGAAGGAAGGATGGTTGACCGGGAAGAGGTCGACAATTTGTATAAGGCACTGGATCAGTTGCCGGAGGCAACAAGGGAGATGATCATGTTGCGTTACCGTCAGGAGCTTCCTGTATTTGAACTAGCTGATATATTTAAGGTTTCTCAAAGTGCGGTGAAGATGAGGATAGCGCGGGGGCTGGAGAAAATGAAAGCTATTCTGGGAGGTGATCGCTATGAATCGATGGAAGACTGAATCATCACTTGAAGAAAAGATTCGCAATCTGCCGGACAAAAGACCACCCGCCGATTTGCAAAACAGAATAATGCGGGCTCTACC
>JBARUR010000153.1:0-11284 GCA_049645845.1 Desulforhopalus sp.
ATATATTCTTCCGCAAGATCCTCTGACCTTTTCAAGAGGTGTGAGAGATTTGGTACGTGGGAAGGACGGGTTTAGAACCCGCCCCTACGCTGCCTTCGACTGAAAATGTTGGTATGTTTGGCAGGTAATCCAAAATATCACTCGATCCGGTGCCTGTTTCACCACAATTCGTAGCTTTCAGCCCCACAGTCCAGATCCAGGTGTAGGGGCGGGTTCTAAACCCGCCCATCAGCACTCTGACTTTTTCAGAGGTGTGAGAGATTTGGTACGTGGAATGGATGGGTTTAGAACCCACCCCTACATGCGTACGCAACTCCCAGCAGAATTTATAAAAATGATATCCATATCGAAGTTCTGCAAAAAATCCACCTCCCGACACCACTTCCGTAGGGTGCGGGTTCTAAACCCGCCCTTCAGCACCCTGGGACGATTCTTAAATGACAAAATAAACCTACATCGTTATTGCTCTCCTCTGTCGTTACTCCAGGGTAACCATTTGATTTATTGACTAAATATTGAAAAAATCCCTGCGGTATCAAGCTATACCAACCAAAAAAAGAAACAAGGCGATATACTTTAGCATGCAAACTATTGAAATCATGACCCGATCGTGGTTTAACAGTGAAGGTACTTACCCCGGCTCTCTTCTCGTTTACCGGGGTTAGGGTCATGCGCATGGGATCCAGTCCAAGTGTTGGATTAACACCGTCATCAGAGTGAACTTATGTCATTTGTACCGGTTATTGGGAAATCGATAAAAAAACAACTTGAGGACCGGGAAGAAGAAATTCTCTCGCCTTTTGCAGCACTTAATAAAAACTCTTCCGGCCGGCATCTTCAGGAAGAAGAGGAAATTACCGACATTCGATTGCCTTTTCAACGCGACCGGGATCGGATAACCCATTCGAAAACTTTTCGGCGGCTCAAGCATAAGACGCAGGTTTTCCTCGCTCCAACCGGTGACCATTATCGAACGCGGCTGACACATGTTCTCGAAGTTTCCCAGATTGCCAGAACGATCGCTTCGGCCCTGTGTTTAAACGAGCCGCTGACGGAAGCGATTGCGCTCGGGCATGACCTCGGACACACTCCTTTTGGGCACGCGGGGGAAGCAACCCTCAATGAATTGCACCCGAGTGGTTTTCGGCATTATGTGCACAGTCTGCGGGTTGTCGATTTTTTGGAAAATGACGGGAAGGGACTTAACCTTACTTTTGAGGTACGCAACGGTATAATTCGCCATTCCAAGGGACGCGCCGATATTCTGCCGAAGGATAAAACTGAATGCGCGGTAACTCTTGAAGGACAGGTGGTCAGGCTTGCAGATATAATTGCCTACGTGAACCATGACCTCGATGATGCCTTGAGGGCAGGAATTTTAGTTGAAGGCAGTCTGCCGGCCAAGATCAGGACAGCCGTTGGTGAACGGCATTCTAAACGTATCGGATCCATGGTCCGTGACCTGATCGTCGAAACACTCTCAGCCGATGACGGTGATCTGCACATCAGTGACGGAATGCTGGAAGCAATTACTGATTTACGTTCATTTCTTTACGACAATGTCTATACCTATTACAAGGTTCATAATGAGTTCGTCAAAGCGCAGCGCATTATCTCGGATCTCTATAATTATTTTTTAGAAAAAGGTATAGTCCGCCTCAGGAACAATAAATGGGAATGCCGCATTGACGAAGAAATCTGGGCAGACGAAACAAAAGCCCATCGTAAAGTCTGCGATTATGTGGCAGGAATGACCGATCGCTACGCTCTGTCCATCTATAAACATATCTTTCTGCCTGAGCCCTGGAGCGCCAAATAATTAACCACTATCATTTCAGCGTTTTTACGACGCCATCAACAATTTATACATTATGAATAAAAAAGAAGAGTTATTAAGTAAAGGATATGAATTTGCCGAAGTGGAAGAAAAATGGCTTCGCAAATGGCAGGAATCGGCAAGTTTTTCAGCAAAAATGGAAGCCGGTAAACCTGCCTTCTCAATAGTAATTCCACCACCAAATGTCACAGGAGTACTGCATGTTGGCCATGCCCTGAACAATACCCTGCAGGATATCCTGACTCGTTATCACCGCATGTGCGGCGACAACACTCTCTGGGTGCCGGGGACCGATCACGCCGGGATTGCTACCCAGAATGTCGTTGAACGTCAACTGGCAACCGAAGGCAAAAACCGTGACGATCTTGGCCGAGATGCGTTTATTGAGAAAGTATGGGAGTGGCGCAAAGAGAAGGGCGGCACCATCATCAACCAGTTGAAAAAGCTTGGGGCCTCATGTGACTGGGAGCGCGAGCGATTCACCATGGATGAAGGACTGTCCCAGGCTGTTCGTGAAGTTTTCGTTCGACTTTTCAAGGAAGGGTTAATCTATAAGGGCGATTATATCGTCAACTGGTGTCCTCGCTGTCAGACTGCTTTAGCAGACGATGAGGTGGAGCACGAGGATAAAAAAGGCAAGCTGTACCATATTAAATACCCCTATGCCGATGGTTCCGGTCACGTCGTTGTGGCAACCACCAGACCAGAGACAATGCTGGGAGATACCGGAGTGGCAGTTCATCCGGAAGATGACCGCTACCGGCACTTGGCTGCGATAGGAATTAAACTGCCCTTGACCGACAGAGTCATTCCGGTTGTTTTGGATGAGCATGTCGATCGGGAATTCGGTACAGGCGCTCTGAAGGTAACCCCTTCGCATGATCGTGACGACTATGAAATCGGTCTGCGCCATTCCCTTGATCGAATGAAGGTCATTGATGATAAAGGCGTGATGAATGCAGCCGCCGGTGAATACTGCGGACTTGACCGTTTCGCCTGCCGTAAAAAAGTGGTTGAGGATCTGGAGCGTCTGGGCTTTTTGGAAAAAGTAGAGGACTACGACCATGCCGTCGGTCATTGTTATCGCTGCAAGACGGTCAGTGAACCGACAACATCCCTGCAATGGTTTGTTTCCGTCAAGCCTCTTGCCGAAAAGGCAGTGTCCGCAGTGCGGGATGGCCGGATAAATATTTATCCCAAGACCTGGTATAACACCTTCTACAGCTGGATGGACAACATTCGTGACTGGTGTATTTCCAGGCAGATATGGTGGGGGCATCGCATCCCGGCCTGGACCTGTGACAAATGCGGCGAATTGATTGTCGAAGCTGAAGATCCGACTACCTGCCCAAAATGTTCATCTGAAAAACTTACCAGGGAAACAGACGTCCTGGATACCTGGTTTTCTTCGGCGCTGTGGCCGTTTTCCACCATGGGCTGGCCTGAAAACACCAAGGAACTGGCAACCTTTTATCCGACCTCGGTGCTGATCACCAGCTTTGATATCCTCTTTTTCTGGGTCGCCAGAATGATGATGATGGGCTTGCATATAATGGACGAAATCCCCTTCAAGGATGTCTATCTGCATGCACTGGTGCGGGATAAACATGGCAAGAAAATGTCCAAATCGACCGGTAATGTTATTGATCCGCTGGTTGTGATGCAAGAATACGGAACGGATGCCATGCGCTTTACCCTCACTGCCTTTGCCGCGCAGGGCAGGGAAATTAAGCTTGATGAAGAGCGGATTGAAGGATATCGCCATTTTATCAATAAAATATGGAATGCCGCCCGGTTTGCCTTGATGCATGTCAGCGACTGTGACCAGTCGATAAAGAATGTTGTCGCAAAACCTGAGGAACTGCCGCTGGTCCATCGGTGGATTCTCAGCAGAACCGCCGCAGCAATTGCCGACGTCCGGCTGGCACTTGATGAGTATCGATTTAATGATGTCGCTTCCGCCAATTACCAGTTTATCTGGCATGAATTCTGTGACTGGTACCTGGAATGGATCAAGGCCGATCTGTTTAGTGACGACCCCATCGCCAAAGAACAAGCCCGGGGAGTTCTGCTTGTCGTTCTGGAGACTATTGTAAAACTCATCCATCCGGTCACCCCTTTTGTTTCGGAGGAAATATGGTCGGTTCTCCCCGGGGAGCGACCACTCCTTGCCACCAGTCCTTTTCCTGAGAAGCAGGAGAAGTGGTTGAATGAAGAAGTGGTATCGCAGATGGAAATGTTGATGGGCATCATCACCGGCATTAGAAATATCCGATCCGAGGCCGAGGTGCATCCGTCAACTAAAATTGAGGCGCTGGTAATCTGCGGAGACAAACAGAAAGCGGAGCTTATTGCCTCGTTTACTTCAGCTATTTCGGATATGACCCGGCTCAGCGGACTAACCGTTCAACAGGAAGCAGACAAGCCCGCGGATGCAGCCACTTATATCTACAATGATATTGAGATATTCGTTCCCCTGAAAGGACTGGTCGATGTCGAAAGCGAACTCGCCAAGCTGCAGCGCGAACGGCAGAAAATCGAGGCAAAACTTGCCCAGGTGAACGGAAAACTGTCCAATAAAAAATTCCTCGACAATGCTCCCGATGACATAGTTGCCAAAGAGCAGGAGAAAAAGGAAGGTCTCGATGCTAAAATGGCAAAAATAGTGGAAGCGGAAGAACGATTTCGAAATCTGGCATAAAAACAACATAACGAATTTTTCTGAATAATACTTATTTGAAGGGAACAAAAACGGGAATGGATAAAAATCTTCTACATGATATGATACGTGATTTTCTCCGGGAAGATGTGGGGCGAGGGGATATCACCAGTGAATCCATTTTCTATGAGCATGAAATCGGCAGTGCCAGGCTGGTGGCTCGGGATTCATTCATTGTCGCCGGAGTGGAGAGTGTTGTCGCAGAGGTTTTTAAAGTGCAGAATCCTGCAGTGATAACCGTCGATGGTGTTCCCGACGGAACCTGGGCCAGACCGAAAATGAGTTTGCTGACTGTCAGCGGGCCTGTAATCGATCTGCTTAAAGCTGAGCGGGTAGCGCTTAATCTGCTGCAGCGGCTTTCAGGGATTGCGACGCTCACCGCCCAGTTTGTTGAGAAGGTAAAGGTGTATTCGGTAAGAATAACCGATACCCGCAAGACAACTCCGGGGCTGCGCGTCCTCGAGAAATATGCAGTGCGGGTCGGTGGAGGAGCAAATCATCGATTTAACCTCGCCGACGGTGTTTTGATCAAGGATAATCATATCGCGGCCTGCGGTTCCATCCGGGAGGCGGTCGATAAGCTGCGGCAAAGGATTCCGCACACTATTCGTATCGAGGTCGAAACGGATAGCCTTGAACAGGTGGAAGAGTGCCTGGCCTGCGGTGTAGATATAATAATGCTCGATAATATGAGTCCGGAAATGATGTCAAAAGCTGTTCGAATCATCAACGGAAGGGCTCTGGTGGAAGCATCCGGAGGTGTGACTCTTGATACGGTTGAGTCAATTGCCATGAGCGGAGTCAATATCATTTCTATCGGTGCATTAACTCATTCAGCTCCTTCCTGTGATATAGGAATGGACTGGTCATTTTAAAATATGGAAACATAACGTTGATACATAGAGTTATCGCGTTGGCCTGAGAATATTTCTTGATTATTAGGATAATAATATGCGATACTCGTAACAATGTAATGCTATGTAATATCTCATCAGCTTTTAGCTAAATCTAACCCTTCATGGAAATCTCAAAGAACTGAAGAGATTTTCCAAGGTACAAATCGGCAGTTTATACAAAGAGGTACCAGCTCATGCGTTGCCCAAAGTGTGGATACATTTCCTTTGATCATCTGGAAAACTGTGTAAAATGTAATAAAGATATCAGAGAAGTATCTAGTAGTCTTTTTGGTTCCACCTATAAAATTCCGGCTCCGAATTTTCTTAAAATTCCCCGAGAACAAACTGAAGACTTCTCTGAACAGGGTGATTTTCTTGAAGACGAATCTATTGAGGAAGTAGATGAGTACGTGGATGAAGATCTCGATATCCTGATTGAAGACGATGAACCCGACACAGATGGCGAAATTCGGTTTGCAGAAGACAGCGAAACCGAAATAGAACTGAAGTCATCCGAGGCAGATCGGCAAGAGGATCCTGAAGGAGAGATTGAAATCGATTTCAGTCAGTTTGAAGACGATGACGAGCCCGAAGTGAACCTTTTCGACGATGATGATGCTGAAGAGGAAGAACTGCAGGAACCTGCTGAACGGCAGATGCCGGCAAGGGAAATTCCTGATGAACTATCGGATATGTCCGATCTGGCACATCCCGGAAAAAGTCCTGAGCCCGCAACACCAGCGGAATCATCGAGTTCGGATCTATCAGACCTGGAACTGGACGACCTTTACTTTGATTTAGGACTGGATGATATAGACGAAGATCCACCGGCCAAAAAAGAAGAGTCTGAAGAATCCGTACTTTCTCTTGATGATATTGATTTTTCCGATGCTTTAGCAGACAGCAGCTCAAATAAAAAATCCGGAAGCATGGATGATGATCTGGATTTCGATCTCGATCTCGGCGGACTCTCAATCCATAAGGATGTCTGATTATAGAGGAAAGATAAAAAAAGACTAGAAAAGCTGTTGACACTCCATAAGAAGTCGGGTAAATATCCCTCTCCATATGAGGTGCCGGGATAGCTCAGTCGGTAGAGCAACGGACTGAAAATCCGTGTGTCCCTGGTTCGATTCCTGGTCCCGGCACCATATTTTGGAAAAAATTTAAGGCGGTTACAGTTGAAACACTGTAGCCGCCTTTTTTTGTTGTTTGTCCATATGTTCTTATAGACAATCACCCTGACCGTCTTTCAGATTTCTGACAAGATTATTATTAACAGGTATTATCTATAAATCATCAGATCATTAGAAACCTGTAATGGGCAGGTTTAGAACCGCCCCTACACCTGATGCTGTATTTCCAGGTGAGGGCTACAAATTGTGGTAATACAGGCAACCAGTATCAATTAAATAGCAATCACGAAACTGGCCGGAATATAATTTAATTATATTTGTAAATTCAGTCGAAGGCAACGTAGGGGCGGGTTCTAAACCCGCCCTACAGCACCCAGGAAATGATCATTTTCCTGTAATAAGGCCTATCTAAAGAAAACGAACGAAATAAATCCGTAAGTTTTCAGTTGGTAACCAAGCGCCGAATTGTTACCCCAGCCTCAAACCCACAAGATTATTATTAACAGGTATTATCTATAGATTGTCAGATTATTAGAAACCTGGAATGGGCAGGTTTAGAACCAGCCCCTACACCTGATGCTGTATTTCCAGGTGGATACTACAAATTGTGGCAATACAGGCACCAGTATCCATTTAATCGCGCCATGAAAACTGGCCGGAATATCGAGTAATTATATTCGTAAATTCAGTCGAAGGCAACGTAGGGGCAGATTCCAAATCTGCCCTTTTGCAATTTCGTTCTCCAGATGATTCTCAGCCAATTGTCAACTCGCAGGTTTATTATCGATATATTCGCAAAGGATATTCAAATCTTCTTCGGCGCGGTACATGTTCATGATCACGGCTCCGAAATCTCTGACGATGCCGGTTTTATTTATAGTCATCGGGTTATTTCGAGCCTCGGATGGGCGGGTTTGGAACCACGCCCCTACACCTGATTCGATCTTTTCGAGTGAAGTCTACAGTATATGGTGGCACATGCACCGGTATTTATTGCTGCCTTCAGTCGAAGGCAACGTAGGGGCGGGTTCTAAACCCGCCCTTCAGCATTCCGGGGATGATAATTCTCTTGTAATAAAACCGATCTAAAGAAAACGAGCGGAACAAAAAACCGTAAATTATTTCTTAACCAAGACTCGCAGGAACAACCAAAACAGGAACCTTAGATTTTTTCAGGACAGATTTAATATTATTGCCAACAGAAATTCCGGACAACAATCCTTCACTGGCACCCATTACAATCAGGTCGCACTTGAATTCCGCCGTTTGTTTAAGGATTGTATCAACAACATCACCATCCTTGACGACAATTTCATAGTTGGGGATTACATAGTTTTCATCCTCTCTTTTGTCTTCTTTGCAGAATTCACTCAAGGCTGTTCTCACAATTTGTTTTGGCGTCACTTTGCCAACAAGGGCATGCTTGGCTTCTTCCCTATTGTTTTTTAATACCTTCTGCCAGTTGTCATGACCAAACACACTGGACACATAGCCTTCATAACTGCTGGAAGGTCCCTCCATAATGTGGAGTAAAATAAGCTTTGCGTCGAATTGAGTCGCCAGCTTGGCAGCTTGTTTGAATGCAACACGACTGGCCGTTGACAGGTTTGATGTAAACAGGATGTTTTTGTACATAATGAATTATTCCTTATTGAATCGAAGCATCAGAGATGCAGTGTTATGGTGTCTTTTCTCATCTTGTGATTAAAAATTACGTTTGTCAACAATATGTAGTCATTCAACCAAGAGATTTCTCTCATTTTTCATATTTCGACATACAAAGAATAACAACTCAAACCACTTTTTGCTGGGCACTGGTACCCATGCGTCGCATGGTTACCACAACCTCGATGCGCCGCATCACTTTCCGGCATTATAAAGGAAAGCAACATGGAAAAACTCCCCCAAGTATTTAAGATCAACAAAAATTGAGAGATTAACCTGCGTAGGGGTGGGTTCTAAACCCGCCCAATTCCGAGGTACGCTAATCGTGAAGACTACCTGGAACCATATGTCGATTTAGTCAGCCTCGTCCCCATGCGCTGCATGGGGACACTATCTTTGTCTTCGATACCTGGGAAGGTGTCAGTCATACTTGATATATACCAAGATATAGATTATATTTCATGTATCAGTAATTCAATACAAGAGGTGAGCAGATGGAAACAGCAAAAATTTTTCAAAATGGTCGCAGTCAGGCAGTGCGTTTGCCTAAGGAGTTTCGATTTAAAGGCAAAGAGGTCTTTATCCGTAAAGAGGGCTCAAATATTATACTGTCGGAAAAACCTGATTCCTGGGAGGAATTTTTCCTTTCAGGCAACAAGCCAACCCCCGATTTCATGCAGGATAGGGAGGAGCTAGATCTGGAAGAAAGGGATATTTTTAAATGATCGGGTACATGCTGGATACCGACATTTGCAGCTATATCATCCGAGAACGGCCACTTACTGTCTTTGAGCGATTTAAAAAAATTGATATGAGCCAGCTTTATATCTCCGCTGTCACGTATGCGGAATTGATTTATGGTGTTGAGCATTCATCATCAAAAAAAATCAATAGACCGATAATAGATGATTTTGTTCACCATCTCAGTATTCTTTCCTGGGATCAAGAAGCAGCAGAACATTACGGGAAAATCAGGGCTTTTCTTCGGGCAGAAGGCAGTATTATAGGTTCAATGGATATGATGATTGCAGCTCATGCCAGGAGCCAGAAAATGACTTTGGTCACAAATAATGATAAGCACTTTAGGAGAGTCCCAAAGCTTGAGGTTGAGAATTGGGCTAAGTAACTCAAGGCACCAATATCTAACAACACCAGATGCTTGTATGATCCGGAATTGTGCTTCTGTCGCCGATCTTACTGATTCAATATCAGCGAAATGTTCGCCATATTCAACCGCTTCCCGCTTCGGTGGCACCCATGCGTTCTACTGTACGGCAGGCATTTTTCAGCCTCGTCCCCATGCGCTGCATGGGGACGCTACCTTTGATGCGCCGCATCCAAAACTTCTGCCCTCAGGTAACTTTATGATGTTCGTGAAGTTGTAGAACCTATTTTTTCTCATTTTTTCTCTGCTTTTATACTGCGACGCAGAGTAAATCACCCCCTTCAGTTGATACAAGAAAACAAAAAACTTGTCACCCACCCCAGGAGTAGGTAAGTTGCGTCGTTAAATTATCTCTACTAACAACAAAACGAGTTCTCAGCCGAATCATTAACACTAAATCTTCCAAAGTGTAAAACATGACAGTTCTAGTAACCGGCGGCGCCGGCTTCATAGGCAGCAATTTTGTCCTGGATTGGCTTGCATCAAACGATGAACCCATCGTTAATCTTGACAACCTCACCTACGCCGGCAATCTGCAAAACCTGGCAAGTATCACCCATGATAAAAGACACATCTTTGTCAAAGGTGATATAGCTGATTATGCCCTTGTGTCAGATCTACTCACTAAGCATCAGGTTCGAGCCATCGTAAATTTCGCTGCCGAAAGCCACGTCGACCGATCAATCCACGGACCCGATGACTTCATCCAAACCAACATTGTCGGCACCTTTCGATTACTTGAAGCCGCGCGATTTTACTGGAACGGATTAACAGGGGATGCAAAGGAAAACTTCCGCTTCCTGCATGTATCAACAGACGAAGTCTACGGCTCCCTTGAACCAGCCAGCCACCCTTTTACAGAAACAAATCGCTACGAACCAAATAGCCCCTATTCGGCAAGCAAGGCAGCATCGGATCATCTGGTGCGCGCCTATCATCACACCTACGGCTTGCCGGTATTGACCACCAACTGTTCAAATAACTACGGCCCCTATCAATTCCCCGAAAAGCTGATCCCTTTATGCATCCATAACGCCCTGGCCGGAAAACCCCTGCCAATTTATGGAGATGGCCTGCAGGTCCGGGATTGGCTCTATGTGACGGATCATTGCAGCTCAATTCGCAGCGTATTAAACAACGGCCGCTTAGGCGAAGTATATAATGTGGGCGGTTGGAACGAAAAAACAAATCTTGAGGTGGTTCATACTATTTGTGATATCCTCAACGAAATGGTTCCCCCCGCATCCCGATTTTCCTTCTCAAGTTACCATTCCCTTATTACGTACGTAACAGACCGACCGGGGCATGACCGGCGATATGCAATCGATGCCGGTAAAATCGAGAGCGAACTTGGCTGGACACCTGCAGAAAATTTTGAGTCCGGTATTCGGAAAACCGTACAGTGGTATCTTGATAATCAGGACTGGGTGACCAATATCACCAGTGGAAACTACCGCGACTGGGTGGAGAGGCATTACAACTCATGAAAATTCTACTCTTAGGGAAAAACGGCCAGCTCGGCTGGGCGCTCCAATGTTCACTTGCCATTCTAGGCGAAGTAGTGGCCTGTGACCGCACCGAGGCCGACCTGGAGAACCTTGAACAACTCCAAGCGGTAATCCGTAAAGTCTCCCCCCAAATAATCGTCAATGCAGCCGCCTACACCGCTGTAGACAAAGCAGAGTCCGAGCCCGAACGAGCCTTCCTCATCAATAGTAAAGCCGTCGACCTGCTCGCCCAAGAAGCCCGCCTGCTTAATGCATGGCTTATCCACTATTCCACCGATTATGTCTTTGATGGAACAAAAGAAAGCCCTTACCTGGAAACCGATGCCACTCACCCTATAAGCATCTACGGCAAAACAAA
>JBARUR010000154.1:0-20096 GCA_049645845.1 Desulforhopalus sp.
TTTACGGCGGTCATAGCAAAGAGGATCCACCCGTTCCCATTCCGAACACGGAAGTTAAGCTCTTTTGCGCCGATGGTACTGCACGGGCGACTGTGTGGGAGAGTAGGACACCGCCGTTTTTTATAGCACAAAGCCCCGTACGGTTAATCTGTACGGGGCTTTTGTTGTTTAATTAAGTACTAGGCATGTTCCCTTGTTCCCATGCGTTGCATGGGAACCTTTTTCGGATGCGTTGCATCTTCCCGTTTCTCAGCTCTCATTGCTTCAGCGTCTGAAGACTGCGGCGCAGTCATGGAAGAGTACCCATGCAAAGCACGGGGACGAGACCCGGAATTTTTCAAGGTCATGAGTGATTTGCTGGTTAGACTTCTCTCTCCCCTACTTTCCTCTTCTTCTCTACAAGCATTTTTAATACTTCGATTTTCTAGCCAATCTATTAATCTTTTGTTATAGTAATTTTTCTATTGGGGTTATGCGGATACGTTCAAAAATACTGCCTCATTGGTCTTTGGTTTTGTATTTTTCATTTTTTCCATTCCTGCCATATTGGTGAAAATATGTCCCCACTTCAGAAAAGTCATGATATCAGCACCCGGATTGCAAGGGTCAGGGCAAGTGAGATTGACAAACTTTCCAACAAACTTCTCAACCTTGATCTCAAACTAAATTCTAATATCCCGACTACACTGTGGATCAGTGATCTCCATGGAGAGGGCGATCGCTTTAAGTCAATCCTCAGAGGTCGATTCGGTATGCTGTACCAGACATGCAAAGAAGCTTTACCTACCACCTTCAGTTCTGAAAAAATACAATACTTAACGAAAATAATTAGAAAACAGCTGTATTTTCAGGATAATGTTATTCAGATGGATATGCAGGATGTAATACTTTGTCTGGTTGAAATCCTAAAATATAAGCTGACCAACATCCGATCTCAAGAGCGGGAGATATTCCGTCCGGAATTCAGGGATGTCATCAATCGACTCTTGGCCGGATTGCCTGTACCTGATCCAATTTTTGAAGAAAAAATAATAGCTGACCGTTTAATCTCACACTTATCTTATTCTATCCGTCAGGTCTTACTGGACCGTATTCAGGTTTTGGGCGATGTTTTTGACAGGGGGCCTCAACCCGATAAGATCCTGAGAATCCTCTCTTCTCACTTTTATCGTAATGGTGTTGATTACGTATTCGGCAATCACGATATTCTATGGATGGGCGCTGCATCAGGCAATCGTTCTCTGATTGCCGAAGCATTGCGAATCACCTGTCGTTACGATCATTTTGAGTTTCTTGATCGTTTACGCTTTGATATGTCTAAGCTGGCTGAATTTGCCGAACGGACATATCCAGTTGATAAAGTTACCGGCAATTTCAAGGCTAAAACCAACAAAGGGCGCTCCATGGAGAAAGCCCTGGCCATTATCCAATTTAAACTCGAAGAACAAACCATACGTGCCTTCCCCCAATATGAAATGGATTCCCGGCTCTGGCTCGATCGTTTAGCGAACATGCTTCAAGCCGATCAGACTAAAGGGCTAAACGATATTCATTTTCCCACACTCGAATTTGGTGATCCCGGGAAATTAACGGTAGAGGAATCGCAGATTATCGAAGAACTGTCCGATCAGTTTACCACAAATAGGCACCTTAAACGCCTTCTCCGTTTTCTTTTTACGAAAGGGAAAACGTATCACATTCAAAATAATTTTCTTAATATTCATGCTCTTGTTCCTTCGACCGCTGAGGGTGAATTTGAAGAATTTCTCGCCCGAAAAGGCAAAAACCTTTTGAATTTTATTCAGGAAACCATTTCGCGTGTTGGAGAAAATTACCTCCAGGGAAAAAGTCAGAAGGAAGAAGACCAAGCCCTCTTCTTCTATTTATGGTGTGGTCCGAAATCACCTTTTTTCGGCAAACATGCCATGAAGACTTTTGAAAGATATTTTCTCAAAGACAAGGCTACTCATGAAGAAAGAAGTCTTTTCTGGCAGAATAATATGCAGACAGACTCCTTTAAGAAAAAAATGCAGGAAGAATTCGGCGTTCAAAGAGTAATATTTGGTCATACTCCGGTAAACTACAAGAAAGGTATCCAGATGGCCAGTGAAGATGGCGTTGCAATAAATGTCGACGGAGGATTTGCTGCCGCTTACTATAACAGAGGTCACTCTCTTGTACATACGCCCAATCAGCTCTACGGCATTATTTTACCCACTCCCGACGAAATCCGCGAAGCGGAAAAAAGACTTGAATCAGCTCCCCTTGATATTGAACTGATTGATGAATTTCGACGACCAATGAAAATTAAAGATACCATCGCCGGGAAGGAACTCATGCAGGAGCGCAACGAAATAATGCAGCGACTATTGGAATGTGGGGAACAGAATGGTCTTCATTTCACAACCCTTTAAAATTTTTCTGAAAAACTGCTATGGATACTAACTACGGAATGGAAATCGTTCGGGCAACTGAAATTGCTGCTTTGACTGCTGCCCGCCTACAGGGACTTGGCGACCATGTGGATATACTGAATCAGACCCGCAGGGCTATTACAAAGACTTTGAACCGTCTTCCTATCGAAGGTGTTCTTATAAATGATCGTTTTCTGAATCGTCCTGAAATGTTTCAATTACCGACCATCCTTGGCAAAGGTGGTGAAAAAACAGACCTCATGGCGATTGCTCTTGAGGCATATCGCTCTGCCGCGGACGGCAAAAACAACTCAACCTCCTATGCGGTCATTGCCCAAGCCGGATCGATACAATCGGTACCCAATCTTAATATGTACAAGATTGCCGTAGGCCCACAGGTCGGTGAAGTAATTGATATACACCAACCGCCCATTTTAAATGTAAAGCGAGTTGCCAGAGCTCTCAAAAAATACACCGAGAACGTCACCGTTTGCATCCTCAATCAAACCAGGCATAAACAGCTCATTCATGAAGTACGGAGCTGTGGAGCTCGAATCAAACTGATTGATGAAGGTGAAGTTTCAGGCTGTTTAGCCGCTATTACAGGCGAAAAGGCCGATATATATATTGGCTACGGCTATGCTCCCGAAGCTGTGTTGGTCGCCGCCGCTATCAGCTGTCTTGGCGGATACTTTGAAGGAAAAATTTTCTACGAAAACGACCGGGACAAAAAAGAAGCAATTAAGCATGGTATCACTGATTTTGAAAAAATATTTCGGGCCCAGGACCTTATACGAAGTAAAGAAGTTGCCATCGCAGCAACAGGGATTACTGATGGCGAATTTCTTGAAGGAGTTCGTTTTACCCCTAACGGCGCTGTTACAAGATCTTTTGTGGCACGCGGTGAAACACACACTTACAGACGGCTTGAGACCCGCCATTTCTTCGATTTTAAGCCAGTATTCTAATTTTTTCCATCTTCCGAAATTACTCTACCCTTTTATCTGTACAATTCTTCGTTCTACGATCCAGATCGCCGAACAGGAGCCATTATAATTTTATCCATTTATCAGGAGGATACAATAGTGCCTAACCAAACAAAAAACGCCATTCTACAAAGAGACAAAACAACCTATGCGATAGTACCCCGTATTCCTGGCGGTCTGCTCAATCGCAGCCACCTTCGTGCCCTGGCCGACGTCGTTGAAAAATACGACATTCCAATCGTAAAATTAACTTCCGGTCAGCGCATCGCCCTAGTAGGTTTAAAAGAAGAAGACCTTGAAAGCGTTTATAATGATCTTGGTATGGATCCGGGTAAAGCAACTGAACTTTGCCTGCATTATGTGCAAGCCTGTCCTGGAACCGAGGTTTGTAAATTCGGAGTAAGAGATTCTCTTGGTTTTGGAATACACATTGAAAAACTTTTGGCTGAAAAAGAACTGCCGGCCAAGCTGAAGATTGGTGTTTCAGGTTGCCAATTTTGCTGTGCCGAAAATTTTGTAAGGGATATCGGAGTGCTCGGAAAGAAAAACGGTTGGACGATTTCGTTTGGCGGTCACTCGGGAAACCGTCCCAGAATTGGGGATATTATTGCCACCGATTTATCAGACGAGGAAGCAATTTTATTGATCAACAAATGTGTACAGTTTTATGAGGAACATGCACGGAAAAAAGAACGGGCGTCGCGATTCATAGAAAGAATCGGACTGGAAGATTTTAAAAAGAGTGTTTTATAAAATCGTTCTATTTTCAATAGATACCCCAGGATCAGATTTTTTGTTCCCTTATCCCCCAAATTTCTCCTTTAGTTGTCGCCTGTTTTGTCGATAAGATAAATAGAGTGCAGTCGAAGGCACAAGACCCGCAGTTTGGATTTTACCTTTTTTTTATCAGATCAGAAAAAAACTATTCGGAAAGCACTCTTTAATAAAAGATTAAAATATCGAAAGCTCTTCGGGTGCAATCAGGCACCTGAAGAGTTTTTAAAGTCCAGCCTTATCTACCACCTACGCCATCACAACTTTTAATGATGAAACTCACTATACATCCGGAATCGTTATCCTCCGGTTCCTCCCATGAAGGTTTTGTGGAAATTTCAAACTTCCCGACCGGAGCTGCAAAAAGCAGGTATGCTTCACATTTTGTCAATATAGACAGACGATCTCCAAGCAATACTGTTTTCCATATCGATGACAACACTTTTACTTCTTCATTGCCGCGCGCTTCGCACTGGTCGATAGCCTGGTCTGATCTGATGATGACCATGTTCGTTCTTTTTCTCAGTATGTACGTTTACCAGACGGCAAATCAGGAATTTCTCCTGAATAAGACTCCTGAAATCATAGGAGGTGATACAACTGAAGCCCTTCAGTCACTTGACTCGAGTGGAGCTACTTTTCCTTTTGCACCAATTCATCCCGGGCTGCCTCTTATTACCGGAGGTACAGTGAAAAAGATTGAACAGGAAAAAATTATCCCGCAGGATCTTGATCCAGTTTATGCTGATGGCTTACCACAGCCTGAAAAAAATAAACCTGAAGGAGAACAAGAAAGACCCAATTTATCTCATGATTCCATAGCAAATAATATTCGGACATCTACTGTTGAAACCGAAGATAATCTTTTATCTCAGGAAAACGTTGCGCAACCTCCTGATCCCTCACCTGGAGTTGAAGAAGCTCAACTGTCAATGACTGACCAATTTCACGAAATATTCACTCTGAGCACAGTAGCTTTAAAAACTAATAACCTTGATAAATTTGCCACAATCGACATTATCCCTGATAAGACAATGCGAATCATTCTTACCGGTGATCTTCTGTTTGATCTTGGTAAAAGTGACTTGTCTGAAGATGCAAGCTCCTCACTGCAAAAAATAGTGGAAGTCGTACGGTATACTCCTTACATGATAAATATAGTCGGTCATACCGATAACTTGCCGATGCGATCCAATCGCTTTAAAAGCAACTGGGAGCTTTCAGTTGCACGTGCCAGTACTGTCGCTCGTTTTCTGATTGATGAAATGAACATGAACCCAGGACAATTTGTCGTCAGCGGATATTCTTCCAATCGTCCGGTAGCACCTAATACAACAGCTGAAAATCGTGCGAAGAATCGTAGAGTTGAGATAATTATCTCCAAAAGGCTGCCAAATCCCCTACCGGCCACAGCTGACAACTTGGAATTAGAAATATCGGCAATTTTATGAAAAACAAAAATATAATAGGACTCATCCTAAGTAGCGGTCTCTTCATTATTGGATTTATTATTCACGGTAATGTCGGCCTTTATTTTAATATTTCCGGACTTTTTATAGTTTGTGGCGGTACGCTATCCGCTGCACTGATCAGCTTCAAATTCGAACAGCTGCAAATCGTGACAAAAGTGCTTAACGCAGCATATCGAAAACCGATCATGAAAGAAACAGAGATAATCAATATTCTCATTGATTTATCAATTCGTTCCCGAGTTGAAGGAATACTCTCACTGCAGGATAAAGAAAATGAGACCACATTCCTTTTTCTGAGAAGGGCTCTGGGATGTCTTGTAGATGGATATCATATCGATCAGATTCGTGATATCCTGAACACCGAAATGTACTTTTTCAGATTAAGAAGAGAAGATTCAGAACGTATTCTCAGAGCAATTGCAGACTACCTTCCGGCCTTTGGAATCGTCGGTTCGGTAGTTGGTCTTATCACCATGCTGGGTGGTATCGGCGATACATCGGTCATACTGCAAGCCATCCCCATAGCCCTCACCTCAACATTGTATGGCCTCATTTTATCCAATTTTTTCTTTCTTCCTTTTGCCGCAAACATCAAAGAAAGAACAAATCAGGAATTGTTGCTGCAAAAAATAATAATGGAAGGTGTTATCTCTATTAATTCCGAACTCAACCCGGTTATCTTAAAAACCAAACTCGAATCTTTTCTCACTCCGTCAGATCGAGAAGTTGAGCTTGTTTCATATACAAAGATCAGAGAACGTTTTAATATTGAACGAGAGCAACATAATAAAGAAGAAAAAGAAGGATCTGAGGAAAAAACCTGATTGAAATATTTTGTCAAAAATTTAGGAAGAGGCTTCATTGTCCATCCGAACAATACCTTCCAACACGAGATGATCAATTCGCTCATTTATCAGGATTTCTTCCTTTGATGGGTATTGACCTGGATAAAAGTAGAACATTCCTTTTTGCCAGGAAAGAGTAGTAAAAAAGGCTTCCTTTGCCTGAGTTTTTAACATTTCCGCTAAGTTCGCAAACCTGAGAAATCCTTTTCTCACCAGAATTTCGCCGAGTCTTCGCTTTCCTCCATGCCTGGCATGAATCTCCAGGCACTGTGACAGTTGCTTTGCGGTGATAAGATTGGATTCAATCAGTAAGTTGCCGATTTTTTTTTGATTAATATCTAAGGCACCAAATATCAACACCCCTTTCTGGAAAAAGAAGCTGGCCTTATTTTTATCCCCAACGATACGTAGTTCCCCGGAAATTGAAGCATAATCGAAAAACTGGAAAATATTATTAAGTTCAATTGCTGCAATATCTCCCTGAAGTGCAACCCCAGGCTTCAGTCGTAAATCTTGATCCATCAATAGTTTACTCTTCTCTTCGCTGATCTTTTAATAACAAAAAAACTTGGAGAATACTTAAAACCCCGTACAACCCGAGACCTGTATATCCCAAATTCGGTCTAATCATTTAATATGAAGCTAATCTATTTCCAATAAAAGTTACACTACACAAGAAAATTCGTAATATAAATTAAGTTCAGGTATATGAACTTTAATGGATGCTCACAAAATGCTTACACAGAAAATGACCATTCCTCCTGTAAGGCGGAGTTATAAAAAATAAGCCATCTGACTGGATTCACATCATAATCTAGACAAAGTGAGCACTATAGTTTTTTGTGCAAAAAGGATTTTTCTGTGCTAATAATGTGGAAGACTTATCCATTGATAATCCTTCTCAGACAGCTGACTGTCATAAAATAATCGAAATATCAGTAATATCAATTAAACAAAATTTGATGGGCACATATTTCCGTGCACATCTGGAAATTATACAAGGACGAAAAGAATTATATGAGTGCAGGATTCACCCATCTTCATGTTCATTCACAATACAGTCTTCTGGACGGAGCGATCCGCATTGCCGATCTTTTGGAAAAATGCAAAGAATACGGGATGGATAGCGTTGCCCTTACCGATCACGGTGCAATGTTCGGTGCTTTGGAATTTTATTCCAAAGCCAAGAAAGCCGGCATAAAACCGATAGTCGGCTGCGAACTGTACGTCGCCCCTGGAGACATGCGGGTTAAAAAAGCCATCGATGGAAACATCGCTTTCCACATTATTCTCCTGGCCATGAATCATACCGGGTATCAAAACCTGATGAAAATGGCGAGTATTGCTCAATTTGAAGGTTTTTATTACAAACCCAGAATAGACATGGAAGTTCTCAAAGAGAACAATGAAGGCATTATAGCCATGACTGCCTGTCTACACGGAGTGGTTCCTTATCTTATCGGTAAAAACGATATGCCCGGCGCTGAGAAAAAGGCCCGGGAGCTATACGAAATTTTCGGTGATCGCCTCTATTTTGAACTTCAGGAAAATGGTCTTCCCGAACAACAGGTTGTCAACAATGGCCTGAAAAAGCTAGGGGCCAAGATGGGCATCAAACTGGTTGCCACGAACGACTGTCATTACCTCAATAGAGAGGAGGCACATGCCCATGAACTCTTGCTCTGTATCCAAACCGGCAAGACCATAAACGATCCGAAAAGGTTTCGATTTTCAACAGATGAGTTTTACTTTAAATCTCCTGAGATAATGAAGAAAAGCTTCAATCATTGTCCGGAATCAATCACCAATACCCAGGAAATCGCCGACCGCTGCAATCTTGAGATTAATTTCGGAGATTATTATTTCCCCAATTTCCCTATTCCGGAAGGGGAAAGCCTTGATTCGATGTTTAAAAACGCCTGCTGGGATGGTCTTAAAGCACGTTTTAATCAGATGCGGAAAGCAGGCACTTTCAACGCAGAGGTTGAAAAAATCTATACTGACCGGCTGGCAATGGAAATCGATGTCATCACGACTATGGGCTTTCCTGCTTATTTCCTGATCGTTGCCGATTTTATTACTTGGGCCAAAGAGAATGAAATTCCTGTTGGTCCGGGTCGAGGATCGGGTGCCGGTAGTCTTGCCGCGTATTGCATGCTTATCACCAACATTGATCCTATTCCTTACGGTCTTATCTTTGAACGTTTTCTCAATATCGAGCGTAAATCAATGCCTGACTTTGATATTGATTTTTGCCAGGAGAGACGGGGGGAAGTCATTGATTACGTCCGGCGCAAATATGGTGGTGCAGACCATGTAGCTCAAATTGTCACCTACGGTTCAATGAAAGCCCGTGGAGTTATCCGTGATGTCGGGAGAGCTCTCGATATTCCGTTTGGTGAGGTCGACAAAGTGGCCAAGCTCATTCCCGATCAGTTGAAGATGACAATAAAATTAGCGATGGCTGAAGAGCCAAAGCTTCAGGATCTTGCAAACCACGATCCGCGAATTGCAGAGTTGCTTGCTGTCTCAAAAACCCTTGAGGGACTTGCCCGGCATACATCGACGCATGCTGCCGGAGTCGTAGTCTCACCCGGCCCCATGACGCAGTATCTCCCGACGTGCAGAGGAAGCAACGAAGAAACACTGACTCAGTATGATATGAAGCATACCGAGATGACAGGGCTGATAAAATTTGATTTTCTCGGACTAAAAACTCTCACAGTAATAGATAAGGCACTCAAGCATATCAAAAAAGATATCGGCATTGATCTTGATATCGACACCATCCCAATGGATGATGCCAAAACTTTTGCCCTTCTCTGCAGTGGAGATGCCCAGGGAGTCTTCCAGCTGGAAAGTTCCGGCATGCGCGAACTACTCGTCAAACTTGCTCCCGAACAATTCAGCGATCTTATTGCGTTGGTCGCCCTTTATCGTCCTGGTCCACTTGATTCCGGAATGGTTGATGATTTCGTGGAAACCAAACATAGAAGAAAGACTCCGAATTATCCGTTGCCGGATATCAAGCATGTCCTCGAGGAAACCTACGGGGTAATTGTCTACCAGGAACAGGTTATGAAAATAGCTAATATCCTGGCAAGTTACTCACTTGGAGACGCTGACATCCTGCGCCGGGCCATGGGCAAAAAAATTGCGGAGGTCATGGATCAGGAAAAAGTCAAATTTATGGCCGGAGCAATAAAGAACGGCCACCCTAAGGATAAAGCAGGGTACATTTTTGACCTTATGGCCAAGTTTGCAGGCTACGGATTCAACAAATCCCACTCGGCAGCATACGCTCTTGTATCCTACCAGACGGCTTATCTGAAAGCGCACTACATGCCCCAATTCATGGCTGCCCTTCTCTCCTGCGACATGAACAATACTGATAAAGTTGTTCTGTACATCAACGAATGCAGGGAACATAATATCGAGGTATTGCCACCAGATATCAATGAAAGCATCAAAGATTTCAGCGTAATTGACGATAGAGTTCGTTTCGGTCTTGCTGCGGTTAAGAATGTCGGTGAGTCAGCTCTTGATTCTATAATTGAAGAACGGGAAAAAAACGGTAAATACCTCTCGCTGAGTGACTTCTGCAACCGGGTAGATTCACGACGAGTCAACAGCCGTGTAATAGAAAGCCTCATCAAGTCAGGATCATTTGATTCGCTCGGTTATAAGAGAGCGCAATATTATGCTGTTCTCGATCAGGCAATGGAACAGGCAAAGGCTGTTCAGCGTGACTTGCAGAGCGGCCAGATGTCTCTCTTTTCGATTGCCCCTGAAGCACAAAACCAACCAACAATTTCTGCTATACCAATGCCGGACATTCCTGAATGGGATGAACGAAAACGGCTTGTACACGAGAAAGAAACAGTAGGTTTTTATATTACCGGACATCCGCTCGATGCCGCTATCCACGATATTAATACAGTAACAGACTGCGCTATACAGAATCTGACCGAATGGGGAGACGACCAGCCTGTACGAATTGGAGGACTCATCCGCTCATGTAAAAAATTAAAAAGTAAACGAGGCGATCCGATGGCCTTTTTAACGCTTGAGGACATCTATGAATCAGTAGAAGTAGTAGTCTTTCCTGATACCTATAGCCGATGTGAAGAAATCCTTGATTCAACTGACCCGATTATAGTGCAGGGAACAGTACAAAAAGATGAAAGAGGCCCGAAGATCATCGCGGACTCCATTGATTCTCTTCAAGATGCAAGGGAGAAGTACACCGAATCGGCAAAAATCACATTCGAGACAGATAAACTTTCCAGACATCAATTAGATAAAGTAAAAAAGATTCTTTATCAATTTCATGGTTCCTGCCCGATACTGCTTACCCTCCATTTTCATGGTCGCGGCGAGGTAGACATTGAAGTCCTGAAGGACCTGACGATCCGGCCATGCAAACAACTCACCGATCAAATCGAAGAGGTTCTTAACTATCAAGCGATTACATTTTCCAAAAAGCCGATCGCTTTAACACCAAGGAAAAAACGTTGGGAGAATCAGAAAGCGCAACCAAACTGATTCTCTCATCAAATATCCGAGTTACTCAAAGCAAAGTCCGCATTCCGGGCATGCCCCAACCGTTGGGGAAAACCTGCAACCGCAGGCCGGACATACTGTCTCTGCCGCCTGCTGATCAAATACTGCAGTTGCATGCATGAGGTCATGACTGTCCAGGGCTGTACTTTTAATGAAGTCCCTGGTAAGAACTTCAGTGGCGACGGGTATATCTTCTTTTTTAATCTGAAGAGTCAATTCCGGCCCACCGCATCCTTTAGCACAGCCGCTTGGTTCTCCCACCAAAATTGAGGGTATTCGTTCCAAAGCCAGCAGTTTTTGCAGACTTTTCATATCTTTTAACGGGCCATTACGGATATTTACTAATTCGTCCGTAACCAGGATTTCCATAGAACGCCCGTCCAGGGCTGCCTGCTTGGCCTTGACCCTTTCCATCTCTACCCTGCCGCTGACAAGCGGGATTCCGCAGGCCCCGCAATGATTGATATCGGCACGATACTCGTCTTTACACGAAGGACAGTAATTCATTTCATGGTCGATTCCATGAAGAGTTCCTGCCGTCCGTTCAACCCGAGATTCGTCGGTTCTTCCGTTTTTTTTGCTGAAAAATTTTAAAAACATTTCTTCCTGCTCCAATTCGAGAAGTGTGCTGTTACAAAATATAGCGGCTAAGATCCTGATCTTTTACAATTGCCGAAAGCCGCTCTTTTACATAATCAGCAGTAACCACAAAAGTTTCGTTTTCTCTATCGGAAGCATCGAATGAAAGGACATCAAGAACTCGCTCCATAACCGTATGCAATCTCCGCGCGCCAATCTCCTCCGTTCTTTCATTCACTTCGACGGCGATTGCAGCGATTGTGTCGATAGCATCATCTTCGAATACCAAGTCCACTCCTTCTGTTTTCATCAAGGCAACATATTGCTTGATTAAGGCATTTTCGGGCTCTGTAAGAATACGAACAAACTCATCTTTCCCTAGTGAGTGGAGTTCTACCCGAATTGGAAATCTTCCCTGCAATTCTGGAATAAGATCTGAAGGTTTGCTCATATGGAAGGCTCCACTGGCAATAAAGAGAACATGGTCGGTTTTAACCATGCCATGTTTAGTGCTCACTGTAGCCCCTTCAACTATAGGCAGCAAATCTCGCTGTACTCCTTCGCGGGAAACTTCCGGACCATGGCCGCCGCTACCGCCTCGGGAAGCGACTTTATCGATTTCATCGAGAAAAATAATTCCGGATTCTTCAGTTCGCTTGAGAGCTTCCTTGATGACCTTGTCCATATCGACTAATTTTTCCATCTCTTCTTTTTTAGTCGCTTCCAGAGCTTCCGGCACCTTCATCTTGCGATTTTTTTTCTTTCTTGGGAAAAGCTTACTGAAGGCATCCTGCAGGTTCGACTGCATATCTTCCATGCCGGAGGTGGTCATTATTTCAACCATAGGCATCGACTTCGATTCACTGAGCGCCACTTCCAGTTCGCGATCATCCAACTTTCCATCTCGCAGCATCTGACGGAATTTTTCTCTGGTCGAGCTTGATCCAGGTTCTTCTCTCTGCATCGGTAAATCAGGGTTCTGTATAGTAAACGAACTGGAATGCTCAGGCCCCGTTGCGACAACAGAACTCGGTTTTGGGGGTAAAAGCAAATCAAGAATTTTATCTTCTGCGTTGGCCTCTGCCAATCCTTCTATGCGGGTCTTCTCTTCGTCTTTTACCATATTGACAGCAAGGTCAACGAGATCACGAACCATTGATTCGACGTCCCTGCCGACGTAACCAACCTCGGTATATTTAGAGGCCTCAACTTTTATGAAAGGAGATTGCGCCAGGGCGGCAAGTCTACGGGCAATTTCCGTCTTCCCAACGCCGGTTGGTCCAATCATAATAATATTTTTAGGTGCAATTTCTTCACGCAAAGGAGATTCGACCTGCCGTCGACGCCACCGGTTGCGAAGAGCTATCGCCACAGAGCGTTTAGCCTCTGGCTGCCCTACTATATATTTATCAAGTTCAACCAGGATTTCTTTTGGAGTCAGGGACTGATTAGAGATCATATTGTTTCAACTATTATTGAGTTATTGGTAAAAACACAGATATTGGCTGCGATCTCCATTGCCTCCCGACAGATCGACTGAGCATCGAGATCGCTATGTTGAACAAGTGCAAGTGCCGCGGCCTGAGCATAAGGACCACCCGATCCTATTGCCAATATCCCCTTATCCGCTTCAATGACATCACCGGTACCAGAGAGAAGCAGAGAATGTTCCTCATCCACTGCGATCATCATGGCTTCCAGCTTTCTAAGAAATTTATCTGTTCGCCAATCCTTGGCCAGTTCCACCGATGCGCGCATAAGGTTGCCATTATACTGCTCCAGTTTTTGCTCCAGCTTGTCATAGAGCGTAAACGCATCGGCTGTGGCACCGGCAAATCCCGTAATGACTTTATCATGGTAAAGGCGCCGTACTTTTCGGGCCTGATGTTTCATTACAGTATTTCCCAATGAGACCTGACCGTCTCCTGCCAGGGCGACCTGCCCTTTGTGGCGGACTGCTAAAATTGTAGTTGATCGTATTTTCATTCGTACACTTTATGTATGAGTTAAGTAAAAAAAAACCTGCTTCCAGACAAACACGGCTCATGCCTGTCCCGTCATTTTATTTCTTCTATTGATAAAGGATGAGATTTGTCATACACATCAGCCAGATGATCCAACGTCAGATGCGTATAGCGCTGGGTGGTTGATAGACTGGAATGGCCCAGCAACTCCTGAACTGACCGAAGATCCGCCCCCATCTCAAGAAGGTGAGTGGCAAAAGAGTGACGCAGGGCATGCGGTGTTACAGTCTGACTGATACCTGCGCGTTCGCCATAAGCCTTAACCAAACGTTCAACACTACGGGTAGTAAGACGACTTCCCCTTCCGTTGAGAAACAGAGCTTCTTTCTCAACTACCCGGCCTCTTCCGGCCCGCTGTTGTATCAACTGCAGACGCTCCGGTAGCCAACAGCGCACTGCCTCAATCGCCGGTCGACCAACAGGTACCAATCGTTCCTTCTTTCCTTTGCCCCGTACCGTAAGCACTTCCTCTACAAAATCAAGATCGGTGACATTCCTCGATACCAGCTCGGAAACTCGCATACCGGTAGAATAAAGGAGCTCAAGAATTGCCCTGTCCCTAAGAGGATAGCTGTCTTTTTCACCGGGAACCTCCAACAGGGCAAAGGTTTCATCGACCGTCAAAAAAACAGGTATAAACCTGCCGATTTTAGGACCGGTAATACCGGCAAGAGGATCTTTTTTTATCAGCTTACGGCGCTCTGAAAACCTAAAAAATGTCCTGAGAGCCGAAATTTTTCTCGCGACAGTGGCAGCACCATTACGCCCGTGCAGACTGACAATAAATTTTCGTACGTGCGTAGAGGTAATATCATTGGGAGTAATGCTTTTCGCTTTACTTTCCTGTTTGATTTTTTTTCCGGATTCACTTAGATGTTGATGAAATTCTCGTAAATCCCGCTGATATCCACTGACTGTATGTTCTGAGTAACCTTTTTCAGTTGCCAGCCATCTTGTAAACATTTCAATGGTTTTGATCATCTCATTTCAGCTCCCCAAAGGCTAGCCTCACAACGAACGCGAAAACAATAAAAGGTATAAGAGATCAACACAATTTTTTCTCCTCGACTTCCAGACTTTTACGGAATATATACAATGCTTTTTTCTGTTTTTTATGCTTTGTTTAAACAATTGAAGAGTTACTGCTATGGCGCAATCTGCTCGTATACATATGAACGTGAGATGAACATTTACCAATTGTAAACGTTCACCGGAATAGCAAAATGCTTGTATAACCCTTGACCTGTAAGCGTTCACAAGTTTATGCAATTTGCATTGCTAGTTCTAGTCTGAATGATAGAATGAGGCAACCTACTATTTGGAAAACACCAACTGACGCAACTGACGCAATTGACGCAATTGATTATGGCTAAAAAAACATTTGAAGCAGCACTTGCCCGACTTGAACAGATAACGGAAGAGCTGGAAGATGGAGAATTAAGTCTTGAAAATAGTTTAAAAAAATTTGATGAAGGTATTAAACTCGCCGGTTTTTGTACCGAGCAGCTCTCTGAGGCCCGAGCCAAGGTAGAGTTGTTGCTTGAAAAAGACGGCAAGCTTGAAGCCATTCCTTTTGACGGACAGGAAAGTGGACATACAGATCTATCTGAATGAGAAGCGAAAAATCGTAGAAGACGCCCTTGAAAAGGTAATGCTGAAGGCGGTCGCTCCTTTTGAAAGCCATATCGAGGCAATGCGATACAGTCTTTTTGTTGGTGGCAAGCGCATCCGGCCGATACTCTGTCTTGCTGCAGGTGAAGCTGTTGCGAAATCTTCAATGACAGAAAAAAATCTCTTGCCGATTGCGTGCGCTCTTGAGTGTATTCATACATACTCTCTTATTCACGACGACCTGCCGGCGATGGATGATGACAATCTTCGCCGGGGAAAACCAACAAATCACACCCTTTTTGGCGAAGCAGGAGCAATCCTGGCAGGTGATAGTTTACTGACCTGGGCATTTGATTTATTGAGTTCACCAGACAACAGCACCCTGGAACCCCTTCAGCGCCTTGAGATCGTTAATATTATAGCCAGGGCGGCTGGTCCTCAGGGAATGGTCGGGGGACAGGCACTCGATATTGCAAGCGAACATACTGATTTTCCTTTCGAAACCCTGCAAACTATCCACAAAAACAAGACTGGTGTGTTGATCACCAGCTCTGTACATTCCGGAGCTATTGCAGCAGGAGCATCTCCGGAACAAACGGAAAAACTGATAACATTCGGCAATAACATTGGCCTGGCCTTTCAGATTGTCGATGATCTGCTCAATGTAATTTCAACAACTGAACAACTCGGAAAAGCAGCAGGATCCGATGCAAGCAGAGGAAAAGCCACCTATCCAGCTTTTTTCGGTATTGAAAAAACTCGAACAAAAGCAAAAGAAGCGGTTGAAAAAGCCATTGAAGCCTTAACTGGATTTAATCAGGATGCTGACCCACTCCGAGCCATCGCCGAATATGTTTATACCAGGAGCTTTTGATCTGCAGCTAAGAGACATAAGTCGGAATAACACCAACAAGTAAAATAATTCTGAGCTATGCCGACATGAGGTTTCGTCCTGATGTAATTATTGTCGGCTGCTGTTTAAATAAAGATTACCTATGTCACAACCAATACCACAACCTACCATTCCGATTTCATTGCTCGAACGGATTGAGTCGCCCGCCGATATTCGAAGCCTATCGCTTCCGGAACTTGATGAACTGGCCCAGGACATTCGTGATACTATTGTACAGACAGTATCACGCACGGGTGGCCATTTGGCTCCAAGCCTTGGTGTAGTTGAACTCACAATAGCGCTCCACTATATTTTCGACACCCCGAATGATAAACTCATCTGGGATGTGGGCCATCAATCATATGCCCACAAAATTCTGACCGGCAGGCGTGAACAATTCGCAACGCTGCGCCAGTACAAAGGTATGAGCGGCTTTCCTAAATTAAAAGAAAGCATTTATGACGCCTTTGAGACCGGACACAGTTCCACTTCTATTTCAGCAGCACTCGGAATAACTTTAGCCAATACCCTGAAAAAGGATTCGCATAGAGCTATCGCAGTTATTGGTGATGGTTCAATGACGGCCGGTTTGGCCTTTGAGGCCCTTAACCATGCAGGACATCTCGACAAGGATCTCATAGTCATACTCAACGATAACGAGATGTCGATTTCGCCAAATGTCGGTGCTCTTTCCAGTTTTTTGAGTCGTAAGCTCACAGGCAAAACCATGAGCCGTGTAAAAGCTCATTTAGTTGAGAAACTGCAGATATCTGATGTCGGCGAAAATATTTTAAATATTCTCAGAAAGAGCGAAGAAAGCTTCAAAAGTTTTTTTACCCCGGGTATGCTCTTTGAGGCGTTTAAATTTGACTATGTTGGTCCTATTGACGGCCATAATCTGGAAGATCTGCTGGAGACGCTGGAAACAGTCCGCGACACCTCACATGGCCCAATGCTCATTCATGTCCTGACCAAAAAGGGGAAAGGATATGAACCTGCCGAGGAAAATCCCGATATATATCATGGCATTGGTCCCTTTGATATTGTCAGCGGAAAGCCACATTCGTCGAAAGGTGCGGCTACATATACCAAAGTTTTCGGTGATACTATCACTGAAATTGCCGCAAAAGACGAGAAAATTGTAGCGATTTCTGCAGCGATGGCATCCGGTACCGGATTGAAAAAGTTTGCCGCTGCATACCCCAATCGTTTTTTTGATGTAGGTATTGCCGAGCAGCATGCTGTGACCTTTGCTGCCGGATTGGCTGTTGAAGGATTGCGACCGGTGGTTGCTATTTATTCTACTTTTTTTCAACGTGCACTGGATCAGATAATCCACGACATCTGTATCCCCAATTTATCAATTACTCTGGCTATCGACCGGGCCGGAGTTGTCGGGGATGACGGCCCCACCCATCACGGAGTATTTGATTTATCTTTTCTTCGCTTCATCCCAAATCTTGTCATCATGTCACCAAAGGATGAAGAAGAACTGCGGCATATGCTCTATACCTCTATCTACCACAACGGTCCTTCCGTTGTACGATATCCACGAGGCCCCGGGTATGACGTACCGCTTGTTGGAAACCTGCACAAATTAGAACTAGGGAAAGGCGAATTACTCAGGGAAGGAGATGATATTCTTTTATTGCCGGTTGGCAACCGAGTATATCCTGCCCTGGAAGCAGCCAAAGGCCTTGAAAAAGTAGGAATAAGCGCCGCAGTCATTAATCCTCGTTTTATAAAACCCCTCGATGCCGAGCTCATCTGTCATTGGGCTAACCACACCAAACGGGTTGTGACAATTGAAGATAATGTCCGTCAAGGAGGATTCGGCAGCTCGATACTGGAACTCATGAGCCGTCGCGGCCTCTACTCTGTTAAAACCTGTTTGTTAGGGCATCCGGACCATTTTATCGAACACGGCCCCCAAAAGACACTGAGAAAAAATAGCTTAATAGACACTCCGGCAATTATACGGTCTGCCATCAAATTGATGGGAAGAGAAGGATGATGACGACCATCAGACGCCATCAAATTTTATAGTATCCTCTATACCACTCTACAAATTGGCCAATGCCATGTTCGAGAGTTGTTGCAGGTTTATAATCAAAATCTTCTACCAACTCATCGACATTGGCAAAAGTAGCCCGAACATCTCCCGGCTGCATTGGCAGGAAATTTTTCTCGGCTTTCCGTCCAAGGCAATCTTCCAGAACCTCTATATATCGCAACAACTTTTCTTTATTGTTGTTGCCTATATTATAGACCCGAAATGGACAATAGGATGTTGCCGGATCGGGCATATCCCCATTCCAGGTCGGCGAGCTTTGCGGCAGCCGATGAATAACCCGGTAAACCCCTTCAACAATATCATCTATATAAGTAAAATCCCGTTCCATATTGCCGTTATTAAAAACATCGATTGGCCGATTTTCCAAAATAGCCTTGGTAAACAGGAACAGAGCCATATCCGGTCGCCCCCATGGTCCATATACAGTAAAAAACCTCAGTCCGGTAGTAGGCAGATTAAAGAGATGACTGTACGTATGCGCCATCAGTTCATTGGCTTTTTTTGAAGCTGCATAGAGAGAGACCGGATGGTCCACGTTGTCATGTACGGAAAATGGCATTTTGGTATTTGCCCCATAGACCGAGCTCGATGAAGCATAAACCAGATGTTTTACCCCTGAGTGTCTGCATCCTTCAAGAATATTGACAAACCCGACTATATTGGTGTCTACATAGGAGTGGGGATTGATCAGGGAATAACGGACTCCGGCTTGAGCCGCCAGATTTACCACTGCATCAAAGCTATGCTCCTCGAAAAGAGTTTCAACTGCTTTTCTGTCAGCAAGATCGATATTCACATGGCTGAACCGGGAACCTTCAGCAAGAGCTGCCATACGGTCCTTCTTGAGCTGTGGAGAATAATAGTCATTCAGATTATCCAATCCTACGACTTCCGCTCCGCCGTCAATAAGTTTACTGGCTAGATGCGCTCCAATAAAACCGGCTCCGCCTGTAATAAGAATCTTTTTCATATATTCCTGAATATTGTGCTTAGATAAATTTAACTTCTCAATTACTTATCAACTGAATCTCTCAATCGTCGAAATTGCCTTGCGGCCCCTTATCCACATCAAGTGTTTTGGCCCTTTCAATAATCAATTCTCTCGTCCATTCCTGTGGATTTTCCAGTTGCTCCCCTTTTGGGCCCAAATCGAAAGAACCTGCCCGCAAGATTAATTCTTTAGCCAAACTAGCGGTACCGTCAGCATTAAATACCTTGGTCAGAATGTTGTAGACGAATTCTTCCACTCGCTTACTCATTCGTTCACGAATGGCTCTCTCTTGAGCCAGAAGCAAATTTTCAAAAGGCAGGTTAAGATTTTTATAATTGCCACCCTTCCAACCTTTCTCAGCGGCATACTTCGTCATACGCTGCCACATCTCTTCTGACATGCCCTCGCCTGCAACCTTGATAAAATTACCGTTCTGGTCCTGGATGGCATTTCCGTAATCATTAACTTCAACACCCCAGGAGGCCATTTGCAGTGCGGTAGCAACATTGGCTTTAGTAGTATGTGTTCCCGCCGCTATCGATCTCAACTTATCGGAATTATTTCCTGAGGTACCATGCTGAGCCCCGGAGACGCCATACTGTTCAATTGCCCTGTGGATCTTAGCGGTCAACTCAACCTGAATCCCCTGTCCGCTTACTTCAATTCCATGGGAAGATCCGTTATTTAATGCAATCCAGTCAGGAAAAATTCCATGAGCATTGAGCCCCTTGATTAAAAACGATGCGTCATCAACGGTAGAGAGACCTTGATCCCCTTTAATTTCTCCTACTTCAGTTTCATATCCGGCCCATTTAGGAATACAGTCGTTAAGTTCAATATTGGCCAGAAGATTTTCTGCATCCGGCATGTG
>JBARUR010000155.1:0-3639 GCA_049645845.1 Desulforhopalus sp.
TCAACACAATGTTCACCGAAGGTCAGTCCATGCGGCGCCATCTTCCGCAGTATTTTGCCAGTGAACATAGACTACTATGGTTCACTACCAAAAACTTTGAAGCTGACACCGCCTGAACTGATGAGAATTCCGGGCTAGTTTTCGCTCAATAAATTTCGCGTTGATTAATTTACAGAAATCAATTTCGCTTAAAAATTCAGCCACTCTACAAAGTTATGTACGATCTCTCTTTACTCATAATCAATGATAATCCTGATGATATTCTCACAATTAAAAACTATCTATTAGAGAACAGATATTATACTTACGATTTTGTCGAGGCAGGTTCCCTGGAATCTGCCCTGGCGCTCATTCCTCATTATAATTTTGACGCCATTTTACTAGACCTTGATATCCATAGTTCAGGTTATTCATGCTTTGATTTAATATGTAATATCGCCGCCAACCTGCCTGATACTGCAGTTATAGTTCTTTCAGGAGCTATGAATAGGGAACTGTCAGTTAAGGCCGTCCACTATGGGGCTCAGGATTATTTAGAGAAGCAACATCTATCTCCTGTTTCTTTAGATAAATCATTACGATATGCACTTGAAAGAAAAAAAGCATTGCAGGATAAAGAAGATCTTTTGTGCGACCTGAATCTCGCCTTACAAAAAATGGCGTTACTTGAAAACCTTTTGCCATTATGTATTGGCTGCAAAAGAGTGCTTGGCAGTGATGAGCAGTGGCACGCACTGGAAGACTATTCCGGGCGACCATATACCGCTGATGGTGCCAAAGGTGTTTCTACCGGGTCCGGATTGATTTGCCCTGACTGCGTCAGTGATTTGGAAAAAGATGAACAGTCTCATCTTGTAGAAACACCACGAGCTGTCACAGCAGAAGGTATTTTTTAGAATTTCTGTAGTATCAATGGTAATTAATAGCGGGAAGAAGATTTCAACCTGACGGGGCGGGTTTAGAACCACGCCCCTACACCCTTTCCGAGAATAAGGGGTTTATTGGAAAGGCATTGTTCTCCAACAACCTTTAGATTTCGGGTTAAGATCGGGATAACCTAACCGCAAAACGTCACAGCCAAACAAAAGACAAACAGTTTTGCACGTCATGAGACTATTGGTTTCTACTTGATCTTCTGTAGAACGCGTAGGGGCGTGGTTCTTAACCCGCCCGGATTAACCTGGAGCTTTCAGGGTTGCTCTGATCTCCAATAAAAAAATTTCTCGATATTAACCGTGTTTATCGCTTGAATTCAAAAACTTGCTGGCAACAGAGACTTGGGCGGGTTTGGAACCACGCCCCTACACCCTTTCCGGAGATAAGGGTGTATTAGAAAGGCATTATTCTCCAACAACCTTTAGATTCCGGGTCAGGATCGGGATAACCTAACCGCAAAAAAACGTCACAGCCAAACAAAAGACAAACAGTTCTGCACGTCATATAACTAACTGTTTCTACTTGATCTTCTATAGAACGCGTAGGGGCGTGGTTCTTAACCCGCCCGGATTAACCTGAGTCTTTCAAGGTTGCTCTGATTTCCAATTAAAATAAATCTCCATATTAACCGTATTTATCGCTTGAATCCAAAAACTTGCCTGCAACAGAGACTTGGGCGGGTTTAGAACCCGCCCATACACCCTTTTCGATGATAGGGGTTTATTGGAAGTTTATTGTTTTCTTACACATAAAGCTTCCCGGCTTAAAACTGTTTCCCCTCTATATTTTTCCTCAACTGTGCTATCTCAAGTCCAAGAGGAACGCATTTTTTCCCTTCCATGCAATCATCAGCCTGAGGTAAATCAAGATAGTGCTTGAGTTCGTGCGATTCTTTGGTCAGCTCAACCACCCAGGCTTTTTTTTCTTCATCAAAAAAAACATCTAAATCAATTCCACATTCTCCTATTTCGGGATAGATCTCGGTTATTTTTTCACATAATTCTTGTCGGTTATACATATTTCCTCCTTTTATCACTACTCATGAGTGCTACCATGCCATTTTTTGCCCATCGTACTGCAAAAAAGATCCGCTCATCTCCATCGAGAAATCATCAATAATCTGTCTCATACCATCAACACTTTCTCTTTTGGAAATTCCTTTTTCAGGCCCTATTCGAGTGGACACTCCGCCGGGATGAAGCAACAGCACACCTGTTCGTTTGGGTCTCAAAGCAACGGTCAATCCCTGCATGGCCGCATTGAGTGCGGCTTTGCTCGAGCGATAGTATATGCTGCCCGGCTTATCAATATCAGCGATGCTTCCCATATGACTGCTGATAACCACTACAAGTCTTCTATGTTCACTTCTCTCAATATTCTCGAGGAGTGCCTCTGTGACGCGCATCGTCCCTAAGGTATTGACTTCAAGTGTTCGACGCCACTCACTATAATGAATACAGTCGACACCCTGGCTTCTGTTTTTAAAATAGACACCGGCATTATTTATTAAAATATCCAAAGCAATATCTTTAAGCTCTTGATAAATATTGCTGATATCTTCCTGCAGGGTTATGTCAAGCCGGTGAATACTCAAGCCACTATGAAGATTAGCGAGCGCGTGAAGAGAAAGGGCCTCTGCTGGTCTTCGGCATGTTGCGTAAACCCGCCAGCCGGATTCCAGATACTGCCGGGTAAATTCCAACCCAATTCCTCTGTTGCTCCCTGTAATTAATATTCTTTTCAAAATGCCTCCCTTTTTTTGTTGATAGAGCAAGAGGCTTGCTTTCCATACTCAATCCGCTGCCGATGCAGCAGGTATTACCAACAACGGTATTGTCGATTGCCGAATAGTCTTTTCAGCTACAGAACCGATCATAAAGCGAGATATTCCCGTTCGCCCATGAGTTGACATAATTATTATGTCGACATTCTTTTCCCGGCCAAATTCAATTATTACGTCAGCCGGTGTCCCGATTTTAACTTCCTGCGTAATTTCAATCTCCTTCGGCACCTTCCTGGCCACCACTTGAGATAGCTCATTTTCAGCTGATTTCAAAAGCTCCTGTTGATATAAAGGGACATCATATCCCTTAATAGCCATTGGTTCATATCCGGCTCCGATCGTTGGTGCATATCCGGGTCCCGCAAGGGCCGGAACCGGAGCTACAACCCGCAGTGCATATATTCGGGCATTGAATTTTTCAGCAATCCCTATCGCCGCATCAAGAGCTTTATAGGAAGGTTCGCCACCGTCAGTCGGCCATAATATTGATGAAACTGGAAACATATATCACTCCTGTTTTGTTTGATGCCTAGTGCCGAATTGCATAGAATCCTGGCTTATTTCCCGCTTACCCGGGTTAGTTTCCTTTTATTTTTGTTATTATTTTCGGAAGCACGAGATAAAGTTTGTTGTCCTTCTTTTCTCTTGTTAGCTTCTCGCTTTTTTTCTTCCAGAATCTTATCAAGATGCTCAAAAGTTTTTTTAAGGACATTGTCTGTTGTATGTTTTCTCATTAGTCCATCCTTATTGTGCATTTTTATCTTATAAGTAAAGCTATCTGCTTCGATTCTAACCCGCATTTCTCATGAACATTGTTTTGATTTTCAGAATATATCTGTTTTTCAATAGGTTCGATATTGTTTCAACTTTCTCTAAATCAACACAATGTTCACCAAAGGTCAGTCCGTGCGGCACCATCT